>NZ_JQNI01000002.1:1937500-2200000 GCF_000745175.1 Deinococcus sp. YIM 77859 | reverse complement strand
GGCAGCAGCGGGGGGCGCCGAATGCGCCTGCGTGGGCAGGGCTGGCCGAAAAAGGACGGCACGCGCGGTGACCTGTATGTCCGGCTCAACCTGACCGTTCCCAAGGATCTGACGGACGAGGAAAAGGATCTGTACCGCCGCCTGCGGGACCTGCGGAAGTTCTGAACCCGCTCTGGGTTCAGATGTTGGTGGGCTGGCTGATGCCCTGCAACGCCTGCTCGTCGGCCTGGCCGCCGGTACGTACGGCCAGGTCACCCAGGCTGACGATGCCCACGATACGGCCATGTTCGGTGACGGGCAACCGGCGCAGCTGCCGCTGGGCCATTTCGCGGGCCGCGTCTTCTACGCTGGTGTCTGCCTCCATGGTAAAGACGTCGCCGGTCGTGTAGTCGGTCACAGGGGTGCCGTAGTCATGTCCGTAGGCGACGGCGCGAATGACAATATCCCGGTCGGTGATGATGCCCCGCGGCTGTTCGCCCTCCATCACAAGCACCGCACCGATGTCCTGTTCAAGCATCAGCGTGGCCACTTCCTTGAGGGTCGCCTGGGGATCTACGGTAACGGGGTTGGGCGTCATGATGTCTCGTAGGGTTGGCATAACTCTACCGTAGGACTCCAAGCGAGCTGCGCGGTGGGAGGCAGCTAAAGATCAACAAAGGGAGGGGAAGCCGTGGCCTCCCCTCCTGCTGGTCCCTGGGCGAACTACCGCATCAACCAGTCAAAGCTGGTCTTGATCAGGATGTTGCGGCTGTTGGGTGTCAGCCCCTCAAGCCCGAAGCCCATGTTGACGGTGCGGTAGCGGCCAGCGTCGTTGATCACGATGGCCCCGGCGTTTTCCCCGGCGTTTTGCGCGGTGACGCGGGGGCGCTGGGTCTGCGGCTGACCGCCCAGCACCTGGTTCAGGATGCTGCCGATGATGTTGGCGGCCAGCTGCTCTACCAGGCCACGCGGGTCCTGCACCTTCTGCTGCGCGCGGTTCCGGTTGGGATCCACACGAATACTCTGCGCGGTGATGGTGCCCGCCGTGGCGTTCGCGCTGCCCCAGGAGGCGACGACCTGCGAGCCGTTGAGATCGGCGATCACGTCGGGGTAGTACTGGTTGGCGGCACTGCCCTGGGCGTTGAGGGTAAACGCCGTATTGCCAAACGCGCCACGGGTCACGAACTTGGGAGTGCCGCTGCTGTCCGCCACAAAACGGGTCTTCAACACGCTGCGGTAGAAGTCACTCTCGCCGATGTCGTAGCCAACGTCCTGCCCGGTCACGAGAAGCCGGCCGCCGCCCGCAAGGTACTGCCGCAGGGTGTTCTGGTCCTGGGCGGTGATGGTGTTCTGGTACTGCTCACCCGTCGCCCAGATCACGATGTCCACCCGCTGCATCTCGCTGAGGGGCACCGGGCCCTGCGTCTGGGTGTTCCACACAAAGGCCCCGCCGCTGGCCGCATTGGCCTTGATGGCGTCTCGCAGCGCGTTGGTGACGTCGGCACCCTGACCCATATCGTCGTCGACCAGCAGCACACGCGGCTTACCGCTGCTCGCAGGGGGCTGGGGTTGGGGGGCGGGGGCCGGAGCGGGCTGGCCCGTGACAGGCTTGATGAAGCAGCCCTTCTGCACGCCGGGCACCGGATCCGAACCCCATTCCTCGTTGGTGCACTTGAACCCATCCGTCCCGATGCCGGTCAGGTACCTGCCCGCCGTGCCGTAGGCGGCTTCCCGCTTCCCCTGAAAGTTGCATGTTTGCCCTTCGAGGGCACAGAATTCGTATCCCGCCGGACCGGTGGGCCTGGTGGCCGGCGGCGTGGGCTGAGGTTGCGGCTGAGGTTGTGGCTGGGGTTGTGGTTGGGGCGCAGGTTGACTGCCCCCGGTGGTCACGCCGAGCTTGCCGAGCGCGCCGGGCAGGTTGATCAGGCCGTAGCCGACGTTGTTGTTCTTGCTGCCGGCGTTGCTCGCGCTGGAATACAGGGCGTTTTTGATCGCGTCCACGCTCGTTCCGGGCTTGGCGCTCAGAAGCACCGCCACGGCACCCGCCGCGATGGGACTCGCCTGACTGCTGCCGCTGAGGGCACCGTACCCCCCGTTGGGGAAAGAACTGGTGATCGCCACACCGGGAGCAGCGATGTCGGGCTTCACAAAGACGCCGTTGATCTGGCCCTGCCAGGCAACCGGGCCGCGGCTACTGAAGCTCGCCACCTGCCCATTCTGGTCCACGGCCCCCACACCGATCGCATCGGGGAGGTTGCCGGGGCTGCCGGTGGTGGCGCTGCCGGGGCCGAAGTTGCCGATGGCGAACACCGGCACCACGCCCGCCTTGAGCATGTTCTGCACCGGAACGATGAACTCGTCGTAGGTGCCGGGAATCCCCAAGCTCATGTTCACCACGTCCGCGCCGTCATCGGTGTCGGCGTTGTTGTCCGGGTCAAGGACATACTGCATCCCGGCGATCACCTGCGCAAAGGTGCCCTCGTTGTTGGGCAGGACCAAGGCACTGATCAGCTTGGCCTGGGGGGCCACGCCAACCTCTTTGCCGACCAGCAGGCCCGCGGTGTGGGTGCCGTGGTTGGTTGTGTCGTGGGGACTACTCTGCACCCGGTCGCCGTCCGCGTTGAATTCTGCAAAGGCCGCGAGCTTCCCGGCCAGTTCGGGGTGGTTGGCATCGATGCCGCTGTCGAGGTGTCCAATCCGCACATTCTGTCCGCGGAAGCCCGCCGCCCAGGCCTGGGGCGCCCCGATTTTCTGAAGGTGCCAAGGCGTTCCCGAAGGTGCTGCGGCTGCACTCAGGGCAACGGCGCGGGGCACCTGCACCTTGAAGTTCTCAAAGATGGACTCCACAAAGGGCAGCGTGGCGAGCACTCGCGCCTGCACCGGCGTCAGCGGGAGGTAGATGCTCTGGTCGAGCCACAGCTGCGTGACCTTGCCGGAATTCAGCGCCTGGTTAATGAACCCGGCGGCGGGACCAAGCTGCTTGAGCCGGGCGTTGAGCTGCTGACGGGCAACCTTAAACAGGGTCCGGCCGCGCGCATCGTTGGCGAACTTAAAGCGCACAATCACGCCCACGGTGCTCTGGTCGCCACGCTTGGCGCGCTCCAGCAGCTTCGGTGACAGCACCTGCGCGCCCGCCGTGGTTGCGCCACCCAGCGTGAGGGCCGCGCCGAGCAGCAGAATGGCTTTGGTCTTGTTCATGTTCCGCAGCCTAATGGGCGGGGTGTGACCTGCTCTGAAGCCTCGGTGAGGAAGCCTTGAGGTGCCGTCAGGGCTTCATCAGACTCGCTGGGGGCACCCTAGCGGGCGTAGCCCAGAATCACGCGGCCTTCGCTGATCACGCCGCGCAACATGCTGAAGCGGTAGTAGATCAGAACGACCTGGTTCCCGGGAAGTTGCAGCAGCTGAAGCTGCGCCTTGACCCCGTTTTGTGTGACCGGATTGTTCCCCTTGACGTTCCACTCGAAGCCGCCGCGAATGTCGATGCTGCGGTCGGCGGCAGTGCTGGCCGCCAGAGCCCGCGGTTTGCCGCTAAAGCCCTCTGGTGTCCGCAGTTCAGCTGTTCCCAGGTCAAGCACCAGGCCGCGCAGCACGCCTAGCGCGCCGGGCGCGTCCCCAAACTTCAGCAGATTGCCGTCGCGGACCATATTCAGCCGGGTGGGCTTGCCGGTGGGCACCAGCACCGGGCGAAACACCAGGTACCGCTGGAATTCCTCGCGGGTGATGCCCAGCCGCTCGTCGTACTCGAGCTGCTCGCCCCGGGCAAAACTGATCATCAGCGAGCGCAGGGCGTCGCGACTGCCGTTGACCTCCGTGACCCGGCGCTGCAGCTCGACAAGCGCCAGATCAGAGCGCTGCTCCATGGGTTGCACGTTCTGCCCAGGCTGGGGCACCAGGGCCGCCAGCTTGCTCTGCCAGCCTGCGGGAAGCGCCGTACCGGCCGCGCCCTGTACAGCCGACGAGCGCTCCAGCAGGGCCGCGCCGCCGAGGGCCAGCAGGGTGAACAGGGAGACGCGCAGGGCCTTCATGCCAGAGCTGAGCTTACGCCGAACGGGTGAGAATTCCCCGCGCTGAAGCTGATGGACCCTCAGAAAGAAGCCCCGAAAACGGACATGCCGAACTGGGCTGCGCCGCCCCGGGTCAGGCCTGACCGACGCTGCCCAGCACCCGCATCTTGTGCTCGACGATCTCGCTCATCAGCTCGCGGGCGGGCCCAAAGATCTTGCGGGGGTCAAACTCCTTGGGCGTCTTTTTGAGGACCTCACGGATGCCGACCGTCATGGCCAGACGCAGGTCAGTGTCTACATTCACCTTGGCGATGCCGTACTGCGCAGCCTGCCGCAGGTCGTCGTCCGCGATTCCCACCGCGTCCCCAATCTCGCCCCCCGCGTCCCGCAGGCGCTGCACGATCTCGGGAGCGACCCCGCTCGAGCCGTGCGCGACCAGGGGGATAGACACCAGTTCGCCGATACGCTTGATTCGGGCCTGGTCAATAAAGGGGCGGCCCTTGCCCTTGTACGCGCCGTGACTGGTGCCGATGGCGATCGCCAGGTAGTCGGTGCCGGTCTGCTCAACGAACTGCACCGCCTCCTCGGGGTCGGTCAGGAAGGCGTCCTTTTCATCGACCACAACGTGTTCCTCGATGCCCCCCAGGCGGCCGAGCTCAGCTTCTACGCTGATGCCCATCGCGTGGGCCGCCTCGACGACCCGGCGCGTCTCGCGCACATTTTCCTCAAAGGGGTGGTGCGAGGCGTCGATCATCACCGAGGTAAAGCCCATCTTGATCGCCCGCAGCGCCGACTCGTAGGAGGAACCGTGGTCGAGGTGCAGCGCGACGGGCACGGTGGCCCGCTCGGCGATATCAATCACCAGATTCGCCAGGTCCTGTCCACCGTACTTGATCGCTCCTTCGGACATCTGCACCATCACGGGCGAACGCAGCCGCTCCGCGGTGTGGATGATCGCCTGGGTAATTTCCATATTGTTGGTGTTGAACGCACCGACTGCGTACTTGCCCGCGCGGGCGGGCACCAGGATGTCATGACCGGTTACGAGCATAGGTTGTGCCTCCTTTTCGGAGTCTCACTTTACCCGGCCCAGCTGTGCCCGGCTATCCCGGACGTCCCGGCGGGCACCGGGCGTAGGATAACGGCATGACCTTTTCTCCCCCTGCCCTCCCTTCGGTGGACCTCGCGGCGCGGCTCTCGGGCCGAGCTCGGCGCATGACCGCCAGCGCTATCCGCGAGATTCTCAAGGTCACCCAGCAGCCCGACGTGATCTCTTTCGCGGGTGGCCTCCCCGCCCCGGAACTGTTTCCCATCGAGGAGGTGCGCCGCGCGGCCGACGCGGCCCTGACGAAGTACGGTCCAGCTGCCCTGCAATACTCCACCACCGAGGGGCACCTGCCGCTGCGCGAGTGGATCGCCGCTCGCGCGGGCATCACGCCTGCACACGTGCAGATCGTGACCGGCAGCCAGCAGGGCCTCGATCTGCTGGGCAAGATCCTGATCGACGAGGGTGACGTGGTGCTGGTGGAAGCACCCACGTATCTGGGCGCGCTGCAATCCTTCCTGCCCTACGGGCCCCGCTACGTCGAGCTCCCCACCGACGAACACGGCATCGACACGGACGCGCTGGAAGCCGTGCTGCGGGCGCATCCCGCCAAGCTGCTGTACGCCATCCCCAACTTCCAAAACCCGACCGGGCGAACCCTCAGCCTGGAACGCCGCCGCCGCCTGCTGGAACTCACCGCGCAGTACGGCGTGCTCGTGGTGGAGGATGACCCCTACGGCAAGCTGCGTTTTCGCGGCGAAGAACTTCCCAGCCTGTACCAGCTCGCCCTGGAGCTGACGGGCGACCCCGACCGCAGCCATGTCATCTACTCCAGTTCCTTTTCGAAGACGCTGGTGCCCGGCCTGCGCGACGCCTGGGTACAGGCCGCTCGGCCGATCATCGAGAAGCTGGTACAGGCCAAGCAGGGGGCGGACCTGCACACGCCCACGCTCAATCAGATGATCGTCGCGGAGCTCGTTCATGACGTGCTGCCCCGTCAGATCGAGACCGTGAAGAAAGCCTACGGCGAGCGCGCGCAGGACATGATCGCCCGCCTGCGCGAGGCCTTTCCGCCCGAGGTGCAGTTCACCACCCCGGAAGGCGGCATGTTCCTGTGGGTGACCTTGCCGGAAGGAACCGATACCACGGCGCTCCTCACGCGAGCCGTCGAACGCAAGGTGGCCTTTGTGCCCGGCAGCCCCTTCTACGCCCTCGGCGGCGGGCAAAACACCATGCGCCTGAGCTACTCCAGCGCCACGCCCGAACAGATCCGCCGCGGAATCCACGCGCTCGGCGAGACGATCCGGGAGGCGCTGGAGGCAACGCGCTGAGCGGCATCCGCCCTCCGGCGACCCCGCTGCTCCTGCCCGCCCCGCTCCCGCTATCATCCCGCCGATGACCGCTGAAGCTCCCCTGGGCGTGTTTGACTCCGGCGTGGGCGGCCTGAGCGTGCTGCGTGAGCTGCGCCGGGAGATGCCCCACGAGCACGTCCTCTACTTGGCCGACACCAAGCATGTCCCCATCGGCGCACGCTCCGACGAGGAGATTCGTGACCTCACCGCGCGAGCGGTGGCGGCGCTGCACGCGCGCGGGGCCAAGGGTGTGGTCGTGGCCTGCAACACGGCGTCCGCCTTTAGCCTCACGCAGCTGCGCGAGCGGTACGGGCTGGCCTTTCCGATCATCGGCCTGGTGCCCGCCGTCAAGCCCGCTGTGGCGGCGACCCGCTCGGGCGTGGTCGGGGTGCTGGCGACGCCGGGAACGCTGCGGGGAACGCTGCTGCGGGACGTGATTCGCCAGTTTGCCGAGCCCGCTGGGGTGCGCGTCCTGACCGCCGTGAGCGCCGAACTCGTGCCGCTGGTCGAGGCGGGGCAGGCGGACAGTGACCGGGCGCGGGCGGTGCTGCGCGAGACCTTGACGCCCCTTGCCGCAGCGGGCGCCGACAGGCTGGTGCTGGGCTGCACCCACTACCCCTTCCTGGCGGGCAGCATTCGAGCCGAGTTCGGAGAGACCTTTACGCTCCTCGACAGCGGGGCAGCGGTTGCGCGGCATACCCGCAACGTGCTGCAGCAGGCTGGGCTGCTGCGGAAACCAGGCGAGCCGGGGACAGTCCGCTATCTGGTGACAGGAGAACCGGAGACGTCCCGCCCCGTGATCGCCACCCTGATGGGGACGGACAGGCAGAATGTAACGGTGCAGCAGGTGACCACGTGACCCCGTCCCTTCCCACCCGCGAGGGCCGTGACGCCCTCACTCCCCGGCCGCTCCGGGTGCAGCGCGGCGTGAATCCACACGCTGCGGGCAGCGCCCATCTGAAGCTGGGCCGCACCGAGATCCTCGCGACCGTCAGTGTGGAGGACAAGCCCGCTCCGCATATGCGCGGCAAGAAGGAGGGCTGGCTGACCGCCGAATACGCGATGCTTCCCCGCGCCACGACCGAAAGGCAGCCGCGCGAGCGGAGCCTTCAGAACGGACGCCGCCACGAGATTCAGCGCCTGCTGGGCCGTGCCCTGCGGGCGAGCCTCGACCTCTCGCCGTTTCGCGGTCAGACCCTCTACGTGGACTGCGACGTGCTGATCGCAGACGGCGGCACCCGCGTCGCCAGCATCCTGGGCGGGTACGCGGCTCTTCATGATTTCGCCGACCGCATGATTCGCGCCGGCACACTGACCGAATGGCCCCTGCTGCATGCCGTAGGCGCCGTCAGCGTCGGCCTCGTCGGCCCTGAGCTGCGGGTGGACCTCGACTACGCCGAGGACCGGGTGGCGCGGGCCGACCTCAACGTCGTGGCCACGGACGCGGGGCTTTTGATCGAGACCCAGGGCGGCGCGGAGGAAGGCCCCATCACCCAGGCCGAGTACACCGCCATGCTCACGGCGGGGGTAGAGGCGGTCGGCCGCCTGCTGCGAGAACTGCACGAGCAGTTGTAGGCCGCTTTTCGCCTCCTCTCTGTTACACTTCCCCCACAGAAGGAGGCAGGCATGAGCGTGACGGGAGCCGTCGGGCGGGCACTTCTCGCCAGCATCTTTATCAAAAGCGGTGTGGACCACCTCCAGAACCCTGCGCCCATCGTGCGCGCGGCGAAAGGGGCAGAGATTCCTCAGCCCGAGCTCGCCGTCAAGGTCAACAGCGCCGTTATGGTCGGCGCGGGGACGCTGCTGGCGCTCGGGGTGGCGCCCCGCCTGGCCGCCACGGCCCTGGCGGTCAGCCTGGTGCCCACCACAGTGATCGGCCACCCCTTCTGGGACCGCGAGGGCCGGGAACGGCAGCACCAGCAGACCCACTTCATGAAGAATCTGGCGCTGTTCGGGGCGCTCCTGGCGGTGGGCAGCCGCAGCTAGTTCCTTCCCTCCGCGGGAGGTTAAAGGTCGATGGGGAAGATCCAGCGGCTGGCCTCACCCGCAGCCGAGAAGCTGGGGCATGACTGAGCCGAGCAACCATGATCCCACGGCCACTGAGCAGGACGTCATCGAGGAGGGCATGCAGGGCGCGACCGGCGAGGTCGATGCCAATGGACTCGAGAAAAACTTCGACCGAAAGGAGAAGTTGGATGAGCTGCAGGACAACCTGCAAGACCTGACGCGGGGCACGACCGGCGAGGAGCAGCAGGGCAACGCCTGAACCCGGTGCCTCATACGCCCGCCGGTTGAACAGGGAGGCAAGCCCTGCACCATCCGACCGGCGGGCGAAGGAACAAGGACGGGTGCCCGGGCGAGGCTGGAATCCGTCTCAGAGTTCTAGCCCCAACGGTGTGGGCCGAGCCGCCGGAATGGCCGTGACCAGCACCTCATATTTGCCGGTCACAAAGACTTTGAAGCCGTGTTTCTGGAGGGCCCGCCGAGCCGCGGTGACGTCCGCGGTGAGCAGGCTGAGATCAGGGCGAGCAAAATTGCGCAGGCGCGCTCCATAACTCAAGAAGCCGTCACGGTAGCGGGCGTTTGGAAAACCGAGGACCAGGCCGCCCGTGGCCGTGAGGTGCTGGCGGCGGAGGGCCGAGAGCAGCACGTCCTGGCGGAGGCCGGGGCTTTGCAGCAGGCTGAGGGCAAGCACCAGGTCAAAGCGGCCCAGCTCCGGGACGGGCAGGGCCTTGACGTCCAGCACCTGAAAGGTCGCTCGTGGGTGGCGCGCGCGGGCAGCGGCCAGGGCGGACTCGTCGAGGTCCACGCCCACCACCTCAAAGGTCCGGTCGGGGAAGGCGAGGCCCAGCGCGTCCAGTTCATGTCCGCCGTTCACGCCCAGGGCCAGCACGCGCCCACCGGGTGGAGGACTGACGCGCCGCAGCGCCTCGACCAGCGTGAAGAGGAATACGGGGTCCTCCAGCTTGTTCACCCGTGCCCAGTCGCCCGCTGCGCCGTACCCCCGCGCGTCGGGTGCGGGCGCGTTGGCATAACGGCGGAGACGCACGCGTACCCGGCCCTCCCCGTCCCGCTCCGGCGTGAGCAGGTGGGCGCCCAGCAGGTCCGCGAGGTCAGCCCAGGTTTGCCAGGGGCGGTGCACGCCGTGCGCGGTCGTCTCCCCCGCGTAGCGGCCCAGGCCGAGGTCAGGGTCAGGAACGGTGAGGGTGACTTCGCCCGCTTCTGCCAAAACGGCGCGCACCGCGGGAAGAATCACGCCGAGGGGTTCGTGGGAGAAGTGGAGGAGCGGTTGGGGCATGTGGCCTGTCGCGGAACGTGGGGACACCTGGGAAGGGATCGCCTCAATACCCCCGGTGCCGCACCTGCGCCCCCTGTTCTTCCAGCCAGTCCGTCACCGCGCCCACAGCGCCCTTGACGCCCGGCGTGATGATGGGACCGCCGAAGCTCGCCAACCGCACGAGGTGCGTGCCGTCTTCCCGCCCGGTGATGCCGATGAGGACTTCTTGGGTCAGTTCTCCCTCCACGACGTGGGCGAGCACGACCCAGCCGTCCTGTTTGAGGCTGCGGTACAGGTCGAGCAGCACGGCCGTCCAGCCCGCCGGGTTCTCGCGGCTCTGTCCGCCGCGAGCGGTATGTTTACGGAACTCCGTGGGACCAAAGGTGTCGGGCAGGGTCAGGATCGCGTGGGGCACGGCGGGGGAATCCTCCGGATCAGGGTAACGGGTGACCGTGCCGTGAGGCACAGCGGGATGCTCGGTGGGAATGAAGCGGGCGTGGTGCACTCCCAGGCCCAGGTCACGCCACTTCAGCGCGTACTTGGTCTCTAGGGCAGCAGGCGGGGGAGCCGTGAGGTCCACGCGCATCACTCCGCTGGCAGCGGCCTCGGCGCAGGCAAAGGCGAAGTATTCCTCGTGGTCGGTGGTCAACAGCACCGCCCCGCCCGCTTTCAGGCGGCTGGCGGCCAGGCGAAAAAAGGGCGCGCGCAGCAGGCGATGTTCCTGGTGGCCCGCCTTGGGCCAGGGGTCAGGAAAGTTCACGATGATGGCGTCCAGCCCTCCGGCGGGCACCACCTCGCGAATCAGGGGCGTGGCGGGCAGCCGGGTCAGGACGGCGTTGGTCAGCCCCGCCTTGCGCAGCCGCCTTTCGGCCTTCAAGAGGGATACGCCGCTGATCTCCACACCGAGATAGTTCGGCGCGGCGGGGAAGGTCGCGGCGTAGTGCGGCCAGAACCGGCCATCACCGAAACCGACCTCCAGCACCCAGGGCCGCTCCGGGGTGTGGGGATAGAGCCGCGCGGCCCAGTCAGGAAAATGAAAGTCCGAGAGGCGGTAGATCATGCCTCCACCAGCTCTTCCGCGAGGCGTGCGGCGTCCTCCAGCACGCTCGTATACGTATGCTCGCCGGGCGTGCAGCGGCCCAGGGCGTACACCCGCTCAAAGCGCGTGAGGCGAAAGCCGCTCAGTTCGGGAGGAGCAGGAGTCAGAAAGCGCACGTCGTAGGGGGGCGCACCCTCCACACCGGCCGCGGTCTGCTCGGCCCCGATCAGCCACACGCCCGAGCTCGCCAGGTCGTCCGCCAGGAAGTCGTAGGCGACCTCGGAGAGCCGCCCGGCCTCCTCCAGCGTCTCTCCAAGCAGCAGGCGGCCTTTCAGGAAAGCCCCGACCGCCAGCACGGCCACCCGAGCACGCAGCACCGGGCCTTCCCAGGTGGAGAGGGTGACCTGGGTGCCCCCTTCATCCAGGGCCGTCACGGTGCTTTGCAGCAGGTGAATGCCCGCAGTCGCTTCTATCTCTGCCTTGAGATACCGGTGAAAGGTCCAGCCGTCGGTGTCGGGAGCAATGCGGGCGGCGACCTGAGCAAACAGGCTGCCAGGCGGAAACTCCGCCCCCGCCACGGTGGGCTGGTACAGGTTGCCCAGGTGGTCAAGCGCCTGCGAGACGAGCAGCACGTCCCGTCCGGCTCGTGCCAGACGCCAGGCAAGTTCTGTCCCGGCAAGGCCCGCGCCGATGACCGCCACATCGTACAGGTGCCCCGGCTGCGGCTGGCTGCGGGGCTGAGAGGGTCCAAACATCAAAGGAGAAGTTTAAGGGATGGGGGGCGGGGCTACCGGTCGGTCGTCACCGTGTACGTCCCGTCCGCGTTGCCCACAAAGGTCACCGTTCCCTGGCGGTCGGTGCGGTAGACGCGGATGCCGTTTTGCCGGTAGAGGTCAAGGACCGCCCGCGTGGGGTGGCCGTAGGTGTTCTCGCCGACACCGATCACCACATTCTGAGGGCGAACGGCGGCCAGCCAGGCCGGGTGATCACCGTTCGCCGCGCCGTGGTGAATGCTCTTGTAGACCTGGAAGGGACCCTTGATCTCAGGGCGGTCCTCCTTCAGCCAGGCGGTGGTCTCGGGCTTCTCGCTGTCGCCGGTCATCAGGGCGCGGAACTCGCCAAACTCTACGCGCAGGCCCACGCTGTTGTCGTTCTGGTCGTCCCCCATGCCGGAGGGCGGAGCGATCACCCTCACCTTTACGCTGCCGAGGCGAATCACCTGCCTGTTCGCCTTCTGGAAGGTGGTCCCCGCCTCCTCCAGCGCCGAAACGAGGCGGTCCCAGGTCTGGGTGGTCCCCGCTCGCCCGTTGTTGAGAAAGAGTTTCGGTTTGGCAAGCCGCGCGGCGGGCACCAGGCCCGCGATGTGGTCCGCGTCGGCGTGGCTGGCGACCATCACGTCGAGCCTGTCCACCCCGTAGGTCTGAAGGTAGTCTTCCATTCGGCTGGCACTGCGGCCCCCGTCGTACAGCAGGGTCTTGCCCTCGGGGCTGCGAATCAGCACCGCGTCACCCTGCCCCACGTCCAGAAAACGGATGGTGACCTGACCGGCAGGTGAGCTCGCCTTCTCTCCCCGCTCCTTCTCGTCTCCACCGCCCAGAAATCCCCCTCCCGCGCAGGCGGCCAGGCTGGCGGTGAGAACCAGCACCAGCAGGCCCAGCAGGTCCGAGGAGCTGGGGCCGCCCTGAGGAGCAGCGGCCCGGGAAGTTCCTTGACGGGCGGGCGCCTTCTTCGCACGCGCGGTCTTCTTTGGGCTCACAGCGTGAGCTCCTCGCTGCCCTCAGCGGCCGAGTTCAGGGCGTCGAGGCGGCGCTGGGCCCGGGCCCGCCGGATACGGGTCTCTGCGGGAAGAACCTGGGCCGTCACGTCATCGGGGCCGTCTTGCACCGCGAGCACGTCCCCCTCGCGCACCCCCTCGGGCAGGGCGGCCAGGGGAAGGTCAAAGGTGGAGCCGTCCTCGCGTTCCACCCGTGCCACGCGGCCCTGCGGCCCCTCCTCGATCCCGTCCACCGTCCAGCGCTCCTGCCGCTGCGCGCGTTTCCCGTCCTTCATGCCCCCAGCGTAGCGCACGCTGGCCATTCTGTTGCTGTCCCACCTCAGCGGGCCGCAGGGCCTGTGCCACACTGCCCCCATGCGGCATTCCCTCACGCTGACAGACGGTGACCTCCTCCTGCGGCCCCTCACGGCGGCGGACATTCCGGCCCTCTGCGCGTTGGCGCGTGACTGTGCGGACGAACTGCGGTGGATGGGAACACCTCCCGATCAGCCCGCCTCCTACCAGGCGGCGCTGGAGGCCCCCGATCACATGCCCTTTGTGGTGGAGGTGGGCGGCGAAGTGGCGGGGAGCACGCGCTACGGTGACATCCGCGCCGCACACGGCGGGCTGGAAATCGGGTGGACATGGCTGCACCCCCGCTGGCACGGCAGCGGCGTGAACCGGCGGATGAAGCGGCAGCTGCTCGCGCACGCCTTTGAGGTGCTGGGCATGGAGCGGGTGCAGCTCAAGACTGACCTCCTGAACACGCGCTCACAGCGGGCCATCGAGAAGCTCGGCGCGGTGCGCGAAGGCGTGTTGCGGCGGCACATGCGGCGGCCCGACGGCACGATGCGCGACACGGTGATGTACTCGGTCACGCGGGACGAGTGGCCGGGGGTGGCCGCCCGGCTGGCGGATGAGGGCTAGGCGCCCAGCCGAACAGCCCGAGCAGGACGTCTCCCGCCCTCAGCGAAATGGCCTACCCGCCGCCCTTCCCCCGCTGGATCAACCTTTCTGCTTTCTTTTGAGAGAGAGAAACGTCACAGTAGAGGGTACGGCTCCCCTCCCCACCACCTCGCGCGATCCGCAGCGAGGCCCTGTTTCGACCCGCAGAGCCTCCAGCAGAAAGGTCTATCCATGCTTCATGAACACCTGGTCACCGAGGTCCTCGCGCTCGCCCAAGCGGGCGGGGCGGACTTCGCAGAACTCTTCGTAGAGGACACCGTCTCGACCACGCTCCGCCTGCACCAGGGCGAGGTCAAGGACGCGGGGGGAGGCAACCTCTTCGGCGCGGGCTTGCGGCTGCTGTACGGGCCGCGCGTGGTGTACGCCTACACGAACGACGTGACCCCCGGGGGGCTGCGCGAACTGGCGAACAACGTCGCGCGCGCTCGCGGCGGGGCGGGTGAGGTCAACCGCGCGGGCGCGGGTGGCCTGGACTTTTGCCGCCTGGACGTGAAGCCGCTGTATGTGGCCCGCCAGCATCCCCTTCACGCCGCCAAGCGCGAGAAGCTGGCCCTGATGCGCCGAGCACACGGTGCGGCAGCGGGCGCCGGCTTTGTGACGACCGTGGACGTGAACTACCTCGACCGGGTGCAGCGCGTGCTCATCGCCAACTCCGAAGGGGTGTGGGCCGAAGACGAGCGGGTCTGGACGCGCCTCAGTGTCACCGCCATCGCCCAGGACGGCACCCTGCGCCAGAGCGGCTTCTACGGACCCGGTGCGGGACAGGGCCTAGAGTTCTTCGAGACGGTCACCCCCGAACAAATCGGCGCGGAGGCCGCTCGCATCGCGGGCGCCATGCTGCACGCTGGGTACGCACCCGCCGGAAAACTCCCGGTGGTGATCGGCAACGAGTTCGGCGGCGTGATCTTCCACGAGGCGTGCGGGCACATCCTGGAGACGACGGCGGTGGAGAAGAACGCCAGCGTCTTCGCGGATAAGCTCGGGCAAAAGATCGCGCACGAGTCGGTGACGGCCATCGACGACGGCACCCTTCCAGGAGCCTGGGGCATGGTCACGGTGGACGACGAGGGCATGCCCGGTCAGCGCACCGTGCTGATCGAGAACGGGGTGCTGAAGTCCTTTCTGGTAGACCGCGTGGGCGAACTCAAGACCGGCTACGCGCGCACCGGCAGCGGGCGGCGGCAGAACTACACCTTCGCACCCGCCAGCCGTATGCGCTCGACCTTTATCGACAGGGGGCAGGAGACGCCCGAGAGCCTGATCCGGCAGGTCTCCCTGGGCATCTACGCCCGGAGGATGGGCGGCGGCAGCGTGACCCCCGGCACCGGTGACTACAACTTCGCGGTCAACGAGGCGTACATGATCCGCGGGGGCGAGATCGCCGAGCCGCTCAAGGGGGCCTCGCTCGTCGGGAACGGGGCACAGGACCTCAAACACATTGTGGGCGTCGCGGGTGACCTGGCGTTGGGGCAGGGCATGTGCGGCAGCGTGTCCGGTTCCCTGCCCACCGACGTGGGCCAGCCGCACATCCTCATTTCCGAGATCACCGTGGGAGGCCGCGCATGACCACAACGACCGAACAGCAGCTCAGCCTCGAAGGCGCGCGCGCCTACCTGCTCGGCCGTGCCCGCGAGCGCGGCGTGACCCTGGAAGTGTACGGCGAGCGGGACACCTCCACGAGCGTGCAAGCCTTCCGCGGCGAGGTGAGCGAGTTCAAGCTCTCCACCCGGCAGGGCATCGGCCTGCGGGCCCTGGTCCGGGGCGCGTGGGGCTACAGCTTCACCGAGAACCTCTCCCGGCCCGCCCTCGACCGCGCGCTCTCCGGCGCCATCGAGAATGCCGAACTCGTGGCGCCAGAGCCCGGCGCCGCCCTGCGCGACTGGCCCCCTCCACCCGCGCTCGACCTGTACGGCGAGGGCCTGAGCGGCGTGACGGTCGAGCAGAAGGTGAGGGTCGCCCTCGACCTCGACCGGGTGGCCCGCGAGGCCGACCCACGTGTGAGCAGCGTGCCTGACAGCGACTACCAGGACAGCGACAGCCAGTGCCTCGTGGCCAACACCGAGGGGCTGGCCCGCGAGGAACGGCAGCTCTATGCCATGGCGTACGTCTCTCCCCTGGTGTCGGAAGGCGGGCAGAACAAGATGCAGGGTGACTGGCAATTTACCCGCGAGTTCAGCGAACTCGACCCCACCCGCACGGCCCTTTCGGCGGTGGAAAAGGCAGTGGCTCTGCTGGGCGCGCAACCGGCTCCCAGCGGCACCTTCCCGGCGGTCATCACGGGAGAGTGCCTGGCGCACCTGCTGATGCTGTTTAGCCCGATGTTCAGCGGCAAGATGGTGGAGGAAGGCAAGAGTCCCCTGGTGGGCCGCCTGGGCGAGCGGATCGCCGCTTCTGTGGTCACCCTGGTGGACGACGCGACCCTGCCGCGCGGCCTCGCGTCACGCGCCTTCGACGCGGAGGGCTGCCCCAGCACCCCCCTCACGCTGATCGAGCAGGGCCGCCTGACCGCCTTGATGCACAACGCCGCTACCGCCGCACGTGCGGGAACAGCCAGCACCGGACACGCCACCCGCTTCGGCATTCAGGGCACCGTCGGTGTGGGCCCCAGCAACCTCTACCTACAGGGCGGGCACACGAGTCCGGCTGCCCTCGCCTCCGGCCTGACGGGGCTGCGCCTCACGGAGGTCTCGGGCGGGCACGCGGGCGCCAACCCCATCACCGGAGACTTCAGCCTGGAAGCCCAGGGCTTCTGGCTGGAGGGGGGCAAGGTCGCGTATCCCCTCGAAGTCTTTACCGTTGCCGGAAACATCCTGGACCTGCTCGCGAACATCGAAGCCGTGGGCAGCGAGCTTCACTGGACCCCGTACGCGGCGGGCGCGCCAGACGTGCGCGTCAAGGCCCTGGCGGTGGGCGGGGCGTCCGCATCAGGGAGCTGGGCCGGAAGGGGCTAGGTCGGCCGCCTGCCCGAGGGACACTTCCCCACGGGAGGGGGCGTAACATGCCTCCATGAAGTGGCTGCGCGACCAGAGCCTTGCCCCCATTGTGGAGAAAGTGGAAGCGGGCGAGCGCCTGAGCTTTGACGAGGGCTTGCGTCTCTTCCACACCCGTGACCTCAATGCCCTGATGCGCCTGGCGAACCGAACCAAGGAGCGGCGGCACGGAGACAAGGTCTACTTCGTGCACTCCATGCGCCTTGAATTCACCAACATCTGCTACGTGGGCTGCACCTTCTGTGCCTTTGCGGCCCGCAAGGGCGAGGAGCGCGCCTGGGACTACTCGCCGCAGGAGGTGGTCGAGCAGGTGCGGCGCCGCTACCTCCCCGGCATCACCGAACTCCACATGAGTAGCGGGCACCATCCCAACCGCCCCTGGGCCGACTACCCCGAGATGGTGCGGCAGCTCCGGGCCGCGTTCCCCGACCTACAGGTCAAGGCCTTTACGGCAGCAGAGATCGAGCACCTGTCCCGAATCAGCAAACGGCCCACCCTGGAAGTCCTGCGCGAGTTGCAGGCAGCCGGTCTTGCGGCGATGCCGGGCGGCGGCGCAGAAATCTTCGCCGATCGAGTGCGGCGCCAGGTCGCCAAGAACAAGGTCAAGGCGGAGAAGTGGCTTCAGATCCACCGTGAGGCGCACTCGCTGGGGATGCGGACAAACGCCACCATGCTCTACGGCCACATCGAGACGCTGGAAGAGCGGCTTGACCACATGCACCGCCTGCGCGAGCTTCAGGACGAGACGCAGGGCTTTCATGCCTTTATTCCTCTGGCCTTCCAGCCGCTGGGCAACACGCTCGCGCAGAACCTGGGCAAAACCGAGTTCACGACCGGCCTGGACGACCTGCGAAACCTCGCCGTAGCTCGCGTGTACCTCGACAATTTTCCGCACATCAAGGGCTACTGGGTGATGATCGGCTCGGAGCTCACGCAGGTGAGTTTGGACTGGGGCGTCAGCGATATCGACGGCACCATTCAGGAAGAACACATCGCGCACGCAGCGGGAGCCACCTCGCCCATGGCGCTCTCGCAGGCGGCGATGGTGCGGATGATTCAGCAGGCCGGGCGCGTGCCGGTGTTGCGCGACGCCTACTACAACGAGCTAGAGATCTTCCCCCGGCCGGGCGCGGAGGCGGCAGACTAGGGTGGCTGTCAGCGACCTAGACGCCGTGTTGGCGCTCGACGACGCCTGGAATGCCGCCTACCACCGCCGCGACCCCGGGGCGCTGGCGGAGTTGATGGCCGAAGACTGGCTGGGCTTCTTTCCCGCAGGTGAGGTGATCTTCCGCGCAGGCCTGCTTGAAGGCATGGGCCGTCTCCCCCCGCAGGCGCTCATGTTTGAACGCCATGCCGCGCGGGTATACGGCCAGACGGCGATCACCCGCGGCACCCTGTACGCGAACGGCACGCGGGTGCAGAGCTTCCTGCGGGTGTATGCCCAGCAGGAGGGCAAGTGGCGAGTGGTGTGCGTGCAGGTGGTGCCGTGATACGGATTCCGGCTCTAACCGGGGCCTCCGGGAAAGCGCCCAAGGCGAACGGCATTCTTTTTCCTTCTCCCGCCGCGCTTTTTCCACTCACCCAACGCTGGAGACAGTCATGCCCTACAAAGCAGGTTGGATTCACTACACGAACGTCGCTCCCATCCTCGACTCGCTTGTTCTCCCGCCTGGCGTGACCGCCATCACCGGCGTGCCGACCGAGATGAATGCCGCGCTTCTCTCGGGCGAAGTGGACATCGCCAACATCAGCGCGGTGGAATTTATCCGGCATGCGGAGAGGCTGGAGGCGCTGCCGGACTTCAGCGTGGCGGTGCTGGGGCCGGTGTACTCGGTAAATCTCTTTCATACCGTGCCCCTTCAAGACCTGCGGCGGGTGGCCCTGACCCGCCAGAGCGCGATGAGCGTGGCGCTGCTGGAGGTGCTGCTGCGCGAGCGGGGCCTTTTTCCCACCCTGGAGGTCGCGGAAGGCGAGGCGGAAGACCTCCTCGCCTCGGGGTACGACGGCGTGCTGCGGATCGGGGACAGCGCCCTACGCGAGTGGTACCGGGTCGCCGGACCACTGACGCCCGAGACGACCATGACGATGCTCCCGCACACGGGCCGGGGCATCACCGTCACGGACCTGGCCGAGGAGTGGTTTCGCCTCACCGGGCATCCCTTCGTGTTTGCCGTGTGGGCCTACCGCCGGGACAATCCGCCCCCACCCGAACTGGTGCAGGCGATGCGGGAGGCGCGGCGCGAGGGAATCGGGCACCTGGCGAACGTGGCGGCGCGACACGCCCAGAAGCTGGGCTTGCCCGCGCGGGTGGTTCAGCATTACCTCTGGAACTTTCGCTATCACCTCGAAGCGCCCGACCGCCTGGGGCTGCATGAGTTTGCGGGGAAAGCCGTGCCGGGTCATGCGCCGCTGCGCTTCGGACCGGGAAACCCCAGGCGTCACGTTCTGGTTACTTCTGAGGGGCTCAAGCCATGACCCCCCAAAGGCGAGCGCTGAGGATGGCCCTTCGGGGGAGGGGCCGCACCCGATCCGACGAGGAGGTGCCCCATGGGGCATGAAGCTGGGGCACCGGCGGAGGACACCTTCCGCGCGCGCGTCCTGGCGCTGATCGCTCGCATCCCGCCGGGCCGGGTGATGACGTACGGACAACTCGCGCTCCTGGCCGGCAGGCCAGGGCCAGGGGGAGCACGGCTGGCCGGGTTCGTGCTTGCGAGCCTGCCCGGGCAGTCGGATCTGCCCTGGCAACGGGTGATCAACGCGCAGGGCCGGGTCAGCACCCACAAGCTCGGCTTTGGGAACGTGCAGGAACGGCTGCTGGAGGCCGAGGGCGTGACCTTTGACGCCAGCGGGCGCTGCGACCTTGCGCGGCTGCAATGGTGGCCCGCAGAGGAGAACAGCGCCCCGCCCGAGCGGCTTCTATAGGGCGGTGGCCACTGGTCAAGCGCAGCTCAAGTCCTCGGGACCGGCATCCCTCGCCCGGGAGCGTATGCTGGCGGCATGTCGGTGAAGCGAACGAGACGAAACAGGTGGGCGGCGGGCGACGTGTTGTCGTGGGTGCTGGGCGTGACGCTGGGCCTGGTACTGGGCGTGGCGCTCCTGATCCTGACGCCCCGTCTGATGGCTGGGCAGAGCCAGGCTGCCGCGGAAGGAACGGTCGCCGAGGGCGCGTCGGCACAGGGCGGGACCGAGGGCGCGGCCCCCACAGAGGCGACGACCACGAGCGGCGGCGGCGGCACGGCGGAGAATACCCAGGTGCCCGCCCCGGTTCAGGGCACTTCGGAAACCATGACGGGTGACGGCACCACCGGGACCGAAACCACGTCCTCGTCACCAGGAACGCCCCCCAACGCGGAAAACGCGGAGAACGAAAAGCAGACGGAAGAGACGAAGACGGGCACAGCGGCAGGCGGTGAAGGCCCGGCCGATATGGCGGGCGAGAATGGCGATGGGGCCAACACCGGGTCCACCTCCGACATGGCGGCGGGGGGTACTGCCAGCGGTGACGCCGCCGCCGGTCAAACGGTTTTTGTCAGTAACTGTGGAGGTTGCCACGGCGCGAACGCCCAGGGTGGTCTAGGCCCCAGCCTGGTCGCGGCGGATGGTCCCAAGAGCTGGACGCTGGAGCAGTTTGGCGCGGCGGTGCACGAAGGCCGCGCCCCTGACCGCGAGCTGGCCCCCACCATGCCCCGTTTCTCCAAGCAGCAGATCAGTGACCAGCAGCTTGCGGACATCTACGCCTACCTGAAGTCGCTGTAACGGCACTCGCCAGGCAGCGCCGCCCATAGGACGGGGTGGCGCTGCCTCTGCTGGTGTGACGATCCTGCCCCGTCTGAAGCACACAGTGAAAGCAGGGCCGACTGCCTACACTCGCCGGGTGAGAAAACAGCCCGAGGTTCAGCCCCTGGCCATCCGCGAACAGCTCACCGTGCTGGCCCGCGCGCTTCCCGCCCTGTTCCGCAGCGCGCCCGGCCTCGTCGTCCTGATGGGCCTGATGGTCGTGGTGCAGGGGCTCACGCCCACCGCGACAATTCTGCTGAGCAAGTGGACGGTGGATGGAATCAGCCGCGCCGTGCAGGGCGGCGAGACGAATCTCACGCTGCTCGCCCTCGCCTGGGCGGGCACAGCCCTGCTCACGCAGCTCGCGCAGGTGGCGAGCACGGTGCTCCAAGGCTACGCCGCCGATCACTTCACCGTGCAGACGGTCACCAGCCTGATGCACAAGATGCGGGAGCTCCCAGGTCTGGACGTGGTCGAGGACCCCCGCTTTCATGACGACGTAGAAACCCTCCAGGTAGGCGCACGCTTCCGCCCGCTCAACCTCACGGCGACGCTGCTCGGACTGCTGCGCTCGCTGGTGAGCGTGGTGGGTGTGGCTGGGACGCTCCTGACCGTGGGCTGGTGGGTGCCGCTGGTCGTGGTGCTGGGCATGCTGCCGCTGGCCCGCACCCAGATTCGCCTGCGCGAGCTGGGCTGGAGCCTCGCCATTCAGCGTACCCAAGAGGCCCGCGAACTCGCCTACGACCAACGCGTCGCCATGCGCCACGAGTACGCCAAGGAGGTGCGCCTCTACGACCTGATGCCCTACCTCACCAGTCGGTATGTGAGCAAGGCGACGGCGTACCAGCGGGTGATGCGTGCGGTGCGCAACAGACAGGTGCTGGGCGTGCTGCCTGCGCAGGCGCTCGCGTTGGGGGTCACCGCGGGTCTTTTTGCCTACGCGGTGGCGCAGGCGGAAGCGGGGGTACTCACGGCGGGCACGGTCGTGCTGGTGATCGGCGCGCTCGCGCAGGTCCGTGAGGGCCTGGGCAGCGTCACCGAGTACCTCGGCATGGGTACCGAGCACCTGCGCTGGTTTCAGAAGTACTACGCCTTCCTCGACGCCCGCCCGGGGGTTGCCCCACCCGAGACACCCCGTCCCCTCCCCGCACGCCTTGACCTGACGCTGGAGCACGTGAGCTTCGCCTACGGCGGCCAGCCTGCGCTGGAGGACATTTCGCTAGACATTCCCGAGGGGCAGGTTGTCGCCATCGTGGGGGAGAACGGAGCGGGCAAAACCACCCTGGTCAAGCTGCTGCTGCGTTTCTACGACCCGACTGCCGGGCGCATCCTGGTCGGAGGGCCGGGCGAGGCCACGGACCTGCGCGACCTCGATCCCACGGCGTGGCGTTGTCAGGTTGCCGCCGTCTTCCAAGACTTCGCCCGCTTCGAGTGGACGCTGCGCGAAAACGTCCTGCTGGGCCGCCCCGAGGACGCCTTCAAACTCGCCCAAGCAGCGCGCGCCAGCGGCCTCGACACGGTCCTGCCCCGGCTCGCCGCTGGCCTGAATACTCGCCTGGGCCAGGCCTTCGGCGGGGTGGACCTCTCGGGCGGGCAATGGCAGAAGCTCGCCACTGCCCGCGCCCTGTACCGGGATGCCCGCATCCTCATTCTCGACGAGCCCACCGCCGCCCTCGATCCCCGCAGCGAGAGCGAGGTTTTTGCGGCTTTTGCCGCCCTCGCCCGGGGCCGCACCACCCTGCTGATCACCCACCGCCTAGGAAGCGTCTTGATGGCTGACCGCATCCTGGTGATGCGAGCGGGCCGCCTGATCGAGGACGGCACCCACGCGGAGCTTCTCGCGCAGGGCGGCGAGTACGCCGAACTGTGGCGCATGCAGGCCGGGCAGTACCTGGAGGAGAAGCCCGCGCGGGAGACGGCGGAACTGGGCTGAGCCACCGGGCAACAAAAAAGCCACCTCTTGGGCGGTGATGGGTAAAGAATAGCGCGAGATACGAACGGGGTCAAGAGTATGCACTGAAATGCGGACGAAAGTCTGCATAGTTCAAGTGCCCACCAACCCCGGCGCATCCTGGAGTCATGAAGCCGTACGTGCCGCTGGGCGCGTTCTCGCGCCATCTCCAGGCTTTCAGGCCGCTCTTTGGTGACCGCCGCTTGTTCCAGGGGTTCTCGACCACCCTGCAAGGCCTCCTCGCCTCCGGGGGATTGCCTCTGTCACAGATCGCTCGCGCTGAAGGTCCACGTGCACGGCACAGCCGTGCACCTTCCTGGTCCCTCTCCCCTGGAGTGCACGGCGGTACGCCTGGAACCAAGGCGCTTGAGGACCGGTGAGTCACCTGCGCCTGCCCGCTGAGGACGTGACGGCCCGCCTGGACCAAGGGGGTCTTGAAGTGAGAGAGTGCCCGCGTCCTGCACTTCGACGGCTTGCGGGTCCTGGTGAGCTGCGCGTGGATCGTGGCCGCCTTCCTGTTCGAGTGGGGCGCGACCCTGGACAACCGGCAACTCCACCTGCTCGCGCATTGGGGAGGGTGGCGACGGCAAGAGAAACACCCGCCAGGCAAGCGGGTGTTGACCTGGGGACTGGAGCGTCTGGCCGTCTTCCTGATGATGCAGGAACAGCGCTCAGATCCCCAGCGCCGATAGCAGATCGATGCGCTCCTGGTCGAGCTTTTTGCCCCTTGATCTTTTCGTCTACATTTCAGATGCAGGCGGATTTTGGAGGAGGCGCGGCTTTCATGGCAAAAACTCGCGCCTCTGGTGCCGTGTCCGTTACCGGCCTTCTTGTACCAGGGCGCTTCCATGCTCTTCCCCCTCTCTCCCCGCTTGGGGTAGGCCACAGCATGACATCTGGTGGCAGCCCGCTGAGGGAAACGTCACCTTCTTGCCGCAGAATGTGAACTAAGATATTGAGTCTATGGCCCTCTGTGCCCCCATGAGGAGGCCGGGGCAGCGGCGAACCTTCCCCCGACGCCGGGAGGGCTCGGCACCGAAAGGAGCGTCTGACATGTTCCCAGACTCCAGTCTTCCGGCCTCCGTGTGCCGGGGAAGCCTTCAAACTTCTGTCTGGGGGCTCTCTCTCCTACTCGCTTCGCTCGCCCTCCTGGCGGGCGTGGAGGTCTGACATGCATAAAGTAGCGATCGTGGGCCGACCAAATGTCGGCAAGTCCAGCCTGTTTAACCGCCTGCTGGGGCGGCGCGAGGCCGTGGTGGCCGATTTTCCGGGCGTGACGCGGGATGCCAAGGAAGGCGTGATGCTCTACCACAACCACCGCATCACGCTGATAGACACGGGCGGCCTGTGGAGCGGGGACGAGTGGGAACAGGCCATTCGTGAAAAGGCCGAGTGGGCGATGGAGGGCGCGCAGGCCGTCATTTTTGTGCTCGATCCCCGCGAGGGCCTTTCGGCCGCCGACTACGAGGTGGCCGAGTGGCTCAGAAAACTGGGCAAGCCGGTGATTGTCGCGGCGAACAAGATCGACAGCCCTAAGCACGAAGTGTACCTGGCCGAGCTGTGGGGCCTGGGCTTCGGGGAACCGGTGGCGATCAGTGCCGAGCATGCGCGTGGTCTGGATGACCTGATGGACCGGGTGCTCCGCCACCTGCCCACCGACGACGAGGACGTACCGGAGGTCGCGCCCATTCGCATCTCCTTGATTGGCCGCCCCAACGTGGGCAAAAGCAGCCTGCTCAACGCCATCATCGGCAGCGAGCGGGCCATCGTGGCGGATGTGCCCGGCACCACCCGCGACAGTCTGGACGTGGAGTGGAACTACGGGGGGCAGCGCTTCGTGCTGGTGGACACGGCGGGCATTCGCCGCAAGCCCGATACCGCCATCGAGGAGTACGCCATTCAGCGGTCCGAAGCGGCCATCGAGCGCAGCGACATCATCTGGCTGGTGGTGAACGCGACCGAGATCGGCGATCACGAGCTCAAGCTTGCCAACCTCGCCTACGAAAGCGGCAAACCGGTGGTGGTCGTGGTGAACAAGTGGGACCTCGTCCCCGACGAGGACCTGAAGCGCACCGAAAAGGAGCTGAATCAAAAGCTTTACCACATCGCCTACGCGCCGCGCGTGTACACCTCGGCGATCAATGACTACGGCATCCACGACATGCTGGCCGAGGCCATGAAGCTCTATGAGAAGTGGCAGAGCCGCATTCCCACGGCGGAACTTAACCGTTGGCTGGAGATCTGGCAGATGCGCCAGGCGGTGCCCAATTTCGGCGGTAAGCCGCTGCGGATGTACTTCATGACCCAGGTGGAAACCGCGCCGCCCACCTTTGTGATTTTTTGTAACCGAGCCGACTTTGTCACTCGTGCCTACGAGGGCTTCCTTCAGAACCGAATTCGGGAAGACCTGGAGCTGGCGGGTATCCCTGTCCGCATCAAGTGGAAGGAGAAGGGGCCGTATCGCCCCGGCAACAAGAAGGGCGAGGGGGCAGAGGTCTAGGCGTGCCCCTTGCCGTGACCGTGTGCTGAGTTCTGCGTCCGGTGTGCAGGAGAGCCCGGCGGGTGAACGGATCCTGAAGGCCTGCACACGGGGCACGGAGGCAGGAACATGATTCGCAATCGCAAGTTGTCCAAGTCCATCGGGGACGCCAGTTGGCGAGAGTTCCGGTTATGGATTGAATACTTTGCGAGAATCATGGGCAAGATAGCCATTCCGGTCAATCCCGCGTATACCTCTCAGATTTGCTCGGGGTGCGGTCAGACGGTGAAAAAAGACCTGAAGACCCGGCAGCATGTGTGCGGTTGCGGCGTCAACTTAGACCGCGACGACAACGCCGCCATCAACATCCTGAAGCTCGGACTCCGTATGGTGGGGCACGCCAAAACGGCTGGGGAAACCCAGGAAACGCTTGTGGAGACGGAAGAAGACCTGCGCTTGCGGGCGTCTGTCGCTGAAGCAAGAATCCCACCCTTTTAAGGGGGGGAGTGTCAAGCTTGCCGCCTGTGATGTGGGCGGCGGAGATGAGGGCGAGAACGAGGGCACCGTCACCGAACAGGGCGAGGACGACGACTAAGGGCGTAGGTGAGGCAACCTTTCTTGTCCCCACGGTTCGGTGGGGGCTTTTTGGTTTCGGCACCGAGCCGATCACAGCACGCACACACCTGCCTGGCTATCTTCCTGACACTCGACATCTCGGCGTTGCTGCCAACTCAGGAGGTTCTATGAAGCGTTCTCCCCTCTTCGGCCTGCTGACCCTCAGCGTGCTGCTTGGAGCCTGTGCCACAGCCCCCGAGCCCACGACCACCGCTTCGACGGCGGGGCATCCGTACGTGCCCGGCGAGGTGATTGTGCAGCTTTCCAGCAACCTGGGTGCCCAGAGCCTAGGTGCGCTCGAAGCGCGGCTGGGCGTGCAGTCGCTGGAGCAGCTCGCGGTGGTGAACGGAGCGGCGCTGCTGCGCACCCGAATCACCGATGGGCAAAGCGTGGAAGCCAAGATCGCGCAGCTGCAGGCAAGCGGCGCCGTTCGCTTTGCGGAGCCCAACTGGATCTACCAGCACCAGGCGACCGTCACCGACCCGTACTACACTGACGGCACCCTCTGGGGAATGGCGGGCGACGCGAGCAGTCCCGCCAACGCCTACGGCAGCCAGGCTGCTGAGGCCTGGGCCCGCGGCACGGTGGGCAGTGACAACGTGTACGTGGGCATCATCGACGAGGGCTACCAGTTCGACCACCCCGATCTCAAGGGGAATGCCTGGCTTAACCCCTTTGACCCGGTGGACGGCGTAGACAACGACGGTAACGGCTACGTGGACGACACGCGCGGCTGGGACTTCGCCAACGGGGATAACACGGTCTATGACGGCGGCACACGCGGCAGCCTGGATGCCCACGGCACGCATGTCGCCGGGACGATCGGCGGCACCGCGAATGACGGCGGCGTGGTTGGCGTGAACCACAACGTCACGCTGATCAGCGGCAAGTTCCTGGGCCGCCGGGGCGGCAGCACCGCCGACGCGATCAAGGCTGTGGACTACTTCACCGACCTCAAGACGCGGCACGGCCTGAATATCGTGGCAACCAACAATTCCTGGGGCGGTGGGGGATACTCGCAGGCCCTGTACGAGGCCATTGTGCGCGGGGCAAAGGCGAACATCCTCTTCATCGCGGCGGCGGGGAACAGCGGCACCGACAATGATACGACGGCCTCCTACCCCAGCAACTACGACACCAGCAGGGACGCTGGGTACGACGCGGTGATCGCCGTGGCGGCCATCGACAAGACCGGTGCCCTCGCCTCCTTTAGCCAGTACGGCAAGACGCAGGTGGACCTTGGGGCACCCGGTGTGGCGATCACCAGCAGCGTGCCGTACAACAAATACGCCAGCTACAACGGCACCAGCATGGCAACCCCCCACGTCACCGGGGCCGCGGCTCTGTATGCCAGCACCCACCCGGGCGCCACTGCCCAACAGATTCGGAATGCCATCCTCGGGAGCGTGATCGCGACCCCTAGCCTGAATGGCAAGACCGTGACGGGAGGCCGCCTCAACGTGAGCGGCTTCTAGGGCCGTCCGCATCACAGGAACTGGAGTCCCTCGCTGGCTGGTCCGCGAGCTCACAGTTGACCGCCCCTCGTACCGGGCACACTGGTTTATGGTTCGCGCTGTCTTTGCGCCATTGGTCCTGACCGTCCTGCTGGCCCCCTCTGTCCAGGCCCAGCGGGCGGCTGCGCCGCAGGTGAAGTTCACCCCCTTTGTGAGCGGGCTGCCACAGGTCACCACCCTCACCCACGCCGCAGACGGCTCCGGGCGGCTCTATGCCGCGTTGCAGGGCGGGCAGGTGCGCGTCATTCAAAACGGACAGGTGCGCGCCCAGCCCTTTCTTGACGTGAGTGGCCTCACCCGGGCAGGGGGTGAGCGCGGCCTGCTGGGCCTGGCCTTTGACCCCAGCTACCGGCAAAATCGCCGCCTGTACATCCACTACACCGACCGGAACGGCGATACCGTGCTGGCCCGGTACACGGCCACCGCCGACTTCTCCCGCGCCGATCCGGCCAGCGCAAAGGTGCTCTTCACCACCGACCAGCCCTACGCCAACCACAACGGCGGGCAGCTGGCCTTTGGGCCAGACGGCTTCCTGTACCTGGGCCTGGGCGACGGCGGCAGCCAGGGTGACCCGCAGGAGAACGCGCAGAAGTTGAGCACACCCCTGGGCAAGATCCTGCGCTTTGACGTGCGGGGCGACGCCGCAAAACCCGCCCCCGGCAACCCCTTCCTCAACCGCCAGGGGGCCAACCCCTACATCTGGGCGTACGGCCTGCGAAACCCCTGGCGTTTTTCCTTCGACCGCGTGACTGGGGACCTGATCATCGCGGATGTAGGGCAGAACGCTTTTGAGGAGGTCAACCGCCAGCCGCGCGCCAGTCGAGGCGGCGAGAACTACGGTTGGGATCTGCGCGAGGGCCGCAGTTGCTATGAGCCTCCTCAGGGCTGCCGCACCCAGGGCCTCACCGAACCCGTCTTGGTGTACGGCCGGGACGAGGGCCAGAGCATCACAGGCGGGTACGTCTACCGGGGCCAAGCCATTCCCGCGCTCAAGGGACAGTACGTCTTTGCCGACTTTGGCAGCGGCAATGTCTGGGCCGCCCCCGTCAGCGGGCAGACTTGGAGCAAGACCCGCATCGGGCGTGTGGAGAACCCCTCCACCTTCGGGGAGGACGAGGCAGGCGAACTGTACGTGGCGGAATACAGCAGCGGGCGAATCCTGAAACTGGGGCGCTGAACCCAGTTAGAGGAGCAAAGAAGAGGCGGCGGGCCTTTCTCCTCGCCGCCACTCTTCAGGCTGTGCCGTCACTCACCCGCACTTGCTGTAGCCGCACGCCTGGCACTTCAGGCAGCCTTCCTCGCGGATCACGGCCTTCTCCTCACAGACAGGGCAGCGTTCGCGGCCCAGGCCCTCCACGCTGACGCCGCTGGGGGCAGCCGGCGTGTCCACACTGGCACCGGCGAGGGGCGGCAGGCTAGCGGCGTCCATATCCTTGGCGAACGTCTCCAGGGCCACGGCGATCAGATCGGCCTTGGACCCCACCAGGCGGCCATTGTAGGAGCCGTACAGGCCGCCATTGATGCCCCGCAGAGTCTTGATGATGGCCTGGGCGGGAACACCGTGTTGCAGGGCGATGCTGACGACGCGGCCCAGCGCTTCACTATCGGCGTTTGCCTCGTCGCCCGCGCGCCCGCTGATCACCATGACCTCGACGGGCTTGCCGTTCAGGTGGTTGACCGTCACCAGGAAGGAGCGGCGGTGCCCGCTCGTCGGGTCGGTGAGTTTGACCATATCGGTGATGCCGCTGAGGCGAGCGGGGCGCTCATAGACGGGAGTCGGGGCGGAAGCGGCGGGCCGGGGGGCCGGGGCGGGAGTAGGCACAGCAGGCGCGGGGGCGGCTTCCGGCTGACGGCTGACCGCTGACGGCTGACCGCTCTCCCCCATCACCTCGGCCACGGCTTCGGCGGCCACGGGCTCCTCCACTTTCTTCTCCTTCTTCTTGCTGGTGGAGAGCACCTGGAATTGCCTGCTGCCATCACGGTAGACGGTGATGCCCTTACAGCCCGTTCGGTACGCCTCGCTGTAGGCGTCCTGCACGTCCTGCACGGTCGCGCTGTTGGGCAGGTTGATGGTCTTGGAGAGGCTGTTGGCAGCGTGCTGCCCGCCGGCGTCAAAGGCCCGCTGCACGGTGCCCTGCATCCGCACGTGATCGACCGGTTTGATGTCGTGCGCGCACACAAAGACCTGCTGTAGGGCTTCGGGAATAAAGGCCAGACCAACCACCGAGCCGTGGTTTTCGGAGACCGCCTCGGTCACCCGGTCCCAGTTCCAGCCACCCTGGCCGTCCTCCATGTTCGCGGCGGGCGGGTACTGGCTGAGGAGTTCCATGAAGAGCGGGTGCAGCAGCGCCCGGTACTCGGCGCCGATCTTGCGCCAGATAAAGGGGCTAAAGACCGGCTCGATCCCGCTGGAAACCCCCATCAGCATGGAGGTGGTGCCGGTCGGGGCGACGGTGAGCACCGCGACATTCCGCCGGGGCTGGTGCGGAATCTTTTTGGCGTTCCGCTCGTAGACCGGGTACACGCCTCGTTCCTGGCCCAGGCGCTCGCTTTCGGCCACGGCCTCCTCGCGCAGCGCGGTCATGATGTCGTGGATGGCCTGGCGCCCGGCCTCCGAGTCGTAACGCAGGCCCAGCTTGATCAGGGCGTCCGCGAGGCCCATCACGCCCAGGCCCAGGCGGCGCAGGTCCTGCGAGGCGACCCGGTTGTCCTCCAGCGCAAAGACGTTGACGTCCAGCACGTCGTCCAGAAAGCGCACGCAGGTGCGAACATCAGCCCGGAAGGCGGCGTAGTTAAAGGAGCTGCCCTTGACGTAGGCGGCGAGGTTGATCGCGCCCAGGTCACAGGGCTCGCCCACGGTGAGGGGGATTTCACCGCAGTTGTGGACATACAGGCCGTTGGCGTCAAAGGCGTGCACCGTGCTCACGGTGACGTCATAGACCTCCTCGATGCCATCGTCCACGATGGATTCGACGACAGTCACGAACCGTTCGCGATTCAGCTCGCGCCCGTAGCTTTCCAGGCAGTCCTTGAGGCGTTCGGCCTTCTTGGTGTCCTCAAACCCGATGAGCTCCGCATAGCGCCTGACGTTCTCGCCCGCGAGCACAAGCTCGTGCTGAGCCTTGTGCGCGCTCCCGCCCATCACAGGCGCTCCCGCAGCTCGGTGCTCCTGGGAGATCGTCGAGCCGATACCCAGGCGCAGCAGCATGCGTTGCACGGCCTTGAGCATCTCCAGATCAGAGTGTGCGAGGCGAACGCTCACCCCCTTGACCTGCGTGCCCTGAACGCTCCCCTTCGCATCAAAGAGACCGCGCAGGAAGTTGCAGTAAAACCCCCTCGACTGGCGCTCGATCTCGGGTGTGATGGTCGTGCGGCCTCTTCTCAGCTCCAGCGTGGTGGCAACCTGGGTGAGGCCAGCGAGTCGCAGACGACGCTGTCCGTTCGACTGCGGAGCCTGCCAGCCATGAAAGTCGCCGCGGGAGGCAAGTGGGCGAGTGGTACTCTCGGCCGCCGCCATCACAGCTTCGGTCCCGTCATTCTGTGGCCAGACGCTTAGAATTGCGCTGCCATCTGTGTCCAAGGTGCCCAGCCCCATCCGGTAGCCTTCGGCGTCGCTGCACATCCCGTCGCCGCTCCACTCCGTGATCTCACGGTGGTCGTGCAGTACGACCTTGTCGCCAGGAAGCAAATCGCCCGCGGCCACCCACTCGGTACGGGTCTTGGACCGCGTCATGGACGATACACGTAAGACCCTGTGATCGGAGGTCAGGCGCACCTCGTACCCATCGGTGGTGGTCAGGCGGACGACCGGCTTCACCCCGGTCAGGAAGAAGCCATCGCTCACGGTTGGGTAGGCGACACCGTCAATGAGCGCCTCGAAAGGCCGATGGATCAACTCGTGAACTTGGCGCGCCCCCGCGGCAGTCATCACCCAGGTGTCGGCAGTCACGCACGGATTCGTGCTCCGGATCTCGTACCGCTTCCCCAGGTTCTTCAGCGCCGAGTACTCGTTCACCCGGTCCACAAAGATCAGGCCCGGTTCCCCAGTCGCCCAGGCGTGCTGCGCGATCTGGTCCCACAGCCACTTCGCCGGAACGCCGGGGCGTTTGTCGGCGGGGTTGTAGCGGCCCTGGGGCGCGCTGCGGTAGAGCGGAACGGCGCGGGCCCCGTCCTCGGCGCGGTCCGGCAGCGCGGGCAGGCGGCCGCCGTACGTCCCGGCCTGCGGGGCCAGGTAGTACTTGCCGGGCACCTCCTGTACGTCCACATGCCACAGGGCGTCGCGTTCAAGAGCCTGCCAGAACTTCTCGGACACCAGAATGGAGATGTTGAAGGTGGAGATGTCACCCTCGGCAGCCTCGCGGTCGAGGTCCTTGGCGGTCAGGAAGTCGAGGACGTCGGGATGCTCGATCGCCATCGTGGCCATGCCCGCGCCCCTGCGTGTTCCCCCTTGACGGACCACCCGCAGCACCGGCGCGTACACGTAGCGCAGTGTATTGACCGGGCCGCTCGTCTCGCCGCCGCGGTTGGCCCACTCGAGGAAGTTATCGAAAATCTCCATCAGGAACGACACCGGGCCGCTAGACGTGCCCCCCGAGCCCTTGATGGGCGCGCCTTCGGGCCGCATCCCGCTGAGGTCGATGCGGGGTTCCACGCCGACCTTGGCGCTCTCCGCCACCGCCCGGGCCGCGTCGATGATGCCGCCCATGTCGTCGGGAACGGCCTGTACCCCGGACGGCAGAGCACGCACGATCTGCACGCCGTTCTGACGGGCCGCGGCGACGAGTTCAGGGGAGATCGCCTCACCGTACACCACGCGGGTCCAGTTGCGCACCGCGACGGGCTGCTTGTCGCCGTCGGGCTGTGTGGGCGGGCGCATCAGGCCCGCGATGAAGTCGGTCACGTCGGCGTGCGTGGCGCTCATGTACACCCAGCCGCGTACCCCCGCATCGGGACGGCTGCTCTGCGCGCGGGGCGCATACACGTCGAGGTTCACGCCGTTGCCGCCCCCCACCTTGGTGACGAGGGCGAGCTTCTTCGCCACCTCCATGATGCCGTCGAAGGAGGCGGGGTCGTGCTCGGTCGCCCCCTGCACAAAGCAGTTGAGGACATTGCCGTGCTGCGTCCCCGCGCCCGCCAGGACCCGCCCGCCGGGGCAGAACTTCTTCTCGGCCATCAGATCGAAGTATTTCTGCGCCCAGTGCTCACGTGCTTCGGGCGCTTCTGCCTGCGCCACCCAGTGGGCAATACGCCGGAACATGCCGCCAATGTCGCCGTCGCCGGGCTGCAGGTACTGCCGCCGGGCGATGTGCTGGGCGTTCTCGTCGAAGCTGCGGAGGGTGGGGTCAGGGGCAGTGGTCATAGAGGCTCCTTATAGAAAACGGCAACACAAATCCCGACCGCCTTGCGGAAGGCAGCCCGGAATGGACAGGGTGGCCCGGCACAAGGGGCCGCTCTCAGATGCCCGACTGTAACACCCTTCACCCTAATGCACAAGGACTTGTACGACGATCCGTTTTCGTGTACAAGATGTGACCCCTGGCGGCTCAGGCCAGAGGCCGGGGGAAATGTCCGCCGGGGACGGCGGCCAGGAAATCAACTCCCCCGTTCGTCCCCCCGGACTTTCCCCGCTGGGGGTATCCGCTCTCAGCCCCGTTTGATCAGGAAGCGGCCACAGGAGGGGCACTTCACGGGGGGCAACTTGCCCTGGGCGGCCTTCTGCTGCACGTTGACGGGCAGCACCACGTTACAGCCGGTGCAGCGGCCCCCACGAATCTCGACCAGGCCCAGACCCTTTTTCGCTTTGCGGATGAGGTCGTACTCCTTGACGGTGCGCGAGTCGATGCCGGCGACCAACCGGGCGCGTTCCTGGCGCGCCCCCTCCCCCTGAGCGCGCAGGCCCTGGATGCGGGCCTCGTCCCCGGCCTCGAGTTCCTCCAGACGGGGGCGCAGGGCACGGTGCTCGCCGCGCAGGCTGCTGGCTTTGGCGGTGAGTTCACGTTGCCGCTCCCGCAGGGGCACCAGGTCCTCTTCCATCTCCTCGGCTCGCTCGGACAGCATCTGGATGCGGCTGCCGTACTGCGACTGGGCGCGGGCGTCAAAGGCATTCTTGTCCTGCTCCTCTCGGGCACGGGTGATCTGCTCGCGGGTTCCGGCGAGGTCCTGTTCGAGCTGCCGGATCTGCCGCTCCACGCCCTCGAGGGTGATTTCGGTGTCCTCTAGGTCGTTGTTCAGGCGTTCCTGCTGGGCGCGGGCATCGCGCAGGGCGTCCGGGATGCTGGCCTCCTCGGCCCGCAGCCGGTCGAGTTCCAGGTCAAGCTCCTGCACGCGGTACAGGCTCTGAAGGGGTCCGGTGTCGCTCATCGGGTGCAGTGTACCCCTCACCCGAGCCGTTCGGCGGCAGGAACCGCACGGGCCGCGCCCCGCTCGCGGCGGTACAGACCCAGATAGATGGCCAGAACACTGCCCGCGTACATCAGAATCGTCCAGGCGAACAGCACGCGGAAGGCGACGTCAAAGGGCAGCGCGCCGCGCACCACGCCGCTGAGCAGGCTGCTCGCCGCCCACCCCAGATCCCAGGCGATGACGTTGACGGCGGAGTACATCGGGCGGTCCTCGTCAGGCAGCGCGGACATCGCGTACGCGCTGTAGACCGGTCCCGCCGCGTTCATCAGCGCCCCGCGCGTGAACAGGGCCACACTCACCATCCACAGCTCGGGCGCAAAGCCCAGCACGGCCAGAAAGGGCAGGCTGGCAGCCTGCACCGTCAGCACGGCGGGAAGCTGGCCTAGGCGCCGCACCAGCAGCGGTTGCAGAAGCGCCGTAGCGGCGGTCGCCAGGCTGGTCCAGGCAAAGAGGGTGCCCAGGCTCGCGTAATCGACGCGAAACTTGCCCTCGATAAAGACATTCAGAAAGGGAATCGTGGCGCCCGCTCCCAAGCCCACGAGCACGTTGGGGGCCACCAACCGCGCCATCGTCCCCTTGGCGCGCACCGTCAAAGAGCGGCCCTCGGGGCGTGGCTTGCCGCTGGAGCGCAGGAGCAGCACCGGCAGCAGGCCCGCGAGTTGAAAGGCCGCCGACACCAGCAGCGCGGCGCGCAGGGCGGGCAGGTCATCGGGAGCGGTGCCCGTCGCCGCCGCGTACACTTCGGGCACCCGTCCGCCCAGCAGGTTGCCCAAAAAGCCCGCGCCGGTCATCAGGGCGCTTTGCACGCTAAAGAGTGCCACGCGGCTGCGCTCGTCACTGTTGTTCGCCATAAAGGGCGATCCCGATACCGACAGCAGCGCCGCGCCCGCCCCCTGCACCAGGGCGCCCGCGATCGCCGCCCCCGGCCCCCCCGCAAGGCTCAAGAGCACCGCACCGATCAGGCTCAGCACGCTGCCCACCTGAATGGTCCGCGCGTTGCTGATGCGCCGCGCGAGCGCTACGGCGGGGAGGCTCAGGGCTGCCAGCGTGAGGGCGGGCAGCGCGTTGACCAGGCCTTGCCACTCCGCCCCCAGCCCGAGTGCGCGCAGGTAGAAATTCAAAAAGAGCGCCGCGAATGCCTGCGAGAGCCCAAAGGTGAAGGCGGAGGCGAGGTAGAGCCACACCTGACGGGAGAAGCGCCAGGTCACAGGTCACTCCCACTGACCACGCACCGTTTCAAGGCTCCACCCCAACACGCGGACAGAATGTTCGCATCAGGCACGCGGCACACTGCGGCCTGCGCGCCTGGCAGACGCGGCGGCCATGCAGAATCAGGGCGTGGTGCAAAAAGACCCAGCGTTCCCGCGGAAAGAGGCGCTGAAGGTCGCGCTCCACCCGGTCGGGATTGGTCTGCGTGCTCAGGCCCAGGCGGCGGGCGAGGCGGCCCACGTGGGTGTCGACCGCAATGGCCGGGAAGCCGTAGGCATTGCTGAGGACTACGTTTGCCGTCTTGCGGCCCGCACCGGGTAGGGCGACGACCGCACCAAAGTCGTTGGGCACCTCTCCGCCGTGCCGCTCGACCAGCAGACGGGCCAGAAGCGAGAGGTTGCGGGCCTTGGCGCGGTACAGCCCGACCGTGCGGATGTACGGCTCGATGTCCTCGGGCGTCGCCCGGCTCAGCGCCCAGGCGTCGGGGTACCGAGCAAAGAGGGCGGGCGTGACGGCATTCACGCTGACATCGGTGGCCTGGGCGCTGAGCACGGTGGCCACCAGCAGCTCAAAGGGATTACGAAACACCAGTTCCGTGCGGGCATCCGGGTACAGCGTTTCCAGCGCCGAGAGCACCAGCGGCGCGCGGGTTCTGGCACCGTTCGGCAGGTGGGAGGAGGGAACGGGGCGGCGGGTCACGCGAAGGAGCCTACACCGAGGCCCGCGGGGCCGTCTGTGGAGACGGTGGAGGGGAACTTCTCCAGCCCACAGCACGTAAGCTGAAGCATGAGAGCTGTGTCACTGATCCTGGGTATTCTTGCCGCGTTGGGCCTGCTGCTCGGTCTGCTGCCCTTTTTCGGGTGGTTGAACTGGATCTTTGTGTTGCCGCCCGCCATTCTCGGCCTGGTGTTCGGGGTACTGGCCCGCGACCGGGGAGCGACCACCCTGAATGTCGTGGTCGCGGCGCTGGCGGCTCTGCGGCTGATGCTGGGGGGCGGCGTGTTGTGAGAGCGAGGAGACGGCCCTTGCGCCCCTGCGGCACCTTTGCTATCTTTTTTAAGCTTGCGTGCGGGCTTTGACCGCGCCGCAGTGGGTCCTTAGCTCAGTTGGTAGAGCGGCGGTCTCCAAAACCGTAGGTCGTGGGTTCAAGTCCTACAGGGCCCGCCAAGAAAAAGCCCCGCCACGCGCGGGGTTTTCGCTTTGAAGGAGCGAACGCTCTCATAGGGATTCTGGAATCCGGCCTTTTTCCTTCTCCCGCCGGTCGGGTTTCACGGGGACGGCATCCCTCGTTCAACCAGAACCCGTATCGCCGGGTGCCGTGGCTTCTCGCAGCCAGCTCTGGAACTCGGGAAGGGCACGGTCAAAGGGCAACGCGACAATTTCGGGAACCTCGTACGGATGCATCTCCCGAATCCGGGCTTCGAGCTCGGGGTAGCGTTCCCCGGTGGTTTTGATCAGGAGCAGGGTCTCGGGGTCCTCGACGATGTCTCCTTCCCAGCGGTAGACGCTGTGGAGACCGCCAAGCACGTTCACGCAGCCCGCCAGCCGCTCGGCCACCAGAGTCCGGGCCAGGACATGGGCGCGTTCGGGGGGCACCGTGACCAGAACGACAAGTGACATAGTACCCGCAGCATACGCCGTCGCCGGGAACCTGAGGTAAGCTTGCGCAAGGCGGGCCTATGGAAGGCGCAGGGTGTTGCAGTTCTCGCTGGGCGTGTCGGGAGCCCGGGGCGAGACCACCACCTTTTCTTCGGCGCCCACAAAACCCTGACAGCGGGCCAGGATCTCCAGATAGGCGGGGTCGAAAGCGGCCTGCTCGGCCTCGCGCAACACGCGCAGGTCACGCTCGAGGTCGCGGATTCGCTGCTGTGTCTGCCGCGTCTCGCCGCTCCAGGTCACGGAGCGGTAGACCAGGTTGCCAAGCTGGAAGGTGAGCTGCACAATGCCCAGCCCTGCCAGCACGCTGGCGAGCATCAGCGTGACCGGAAGCCGCTGCACCTGCCGCCAGAACGCTCGCCAGTCCCGGCGAACCGGAGGAGGAGATGGCTCAGGCGCAGTCATCAGCGAGAAGATAGCGTGACCGGGGATGAGGAAAGAAAGCGGGGGGAGGGAACCGGAACGCCATAATGCGGGCCATGAGCCAGACCGACACGCGTGCCGCTGCCCCCCTCGCCAGCCTCGACTGGTCCCGCGCTCACCGTGCTCCCATTCAGATGCGTTACGGGGACATCGACGCGATGGGGCACCTCAACAACGCCGTGTACGTGCAGTACCTGGAAACGTCGCGCATCGAGCTAATGCGGGACCTGGGCGTGCGCGCGGAAGATGACCACTCGGTGATTGCCCGCCTAGAACTCGATTACCGCCGGGAGGTGCTGTGGGGGCAGGCCGTCGTTGTCGAGTCGCTCGTCGAGCGGATCGGCCACACGAGTTGGACGGTCCTGTCACGTCTCACCGCCGATGGGGTGCCCTGCGCCCTGGCGCGCACCGTGCAGGTGAGGGTGGACGCCGCGCACCGGCCTGTCCCGCTGCCGGAGCGCATGCGTGCCGCCCTAGCGACGCTGCTTGTGAACCCTACGGGGCGTGTGTCCGAGTGACGCGCCCCCCATACGAGGACCGGGTGCTGTACCAGGGCGACGTGTGGGTGCGCCTAGACACCCTGCCGCGCCTGCTGGCGGAAGGCTGGCGGCGCACACTCGCCGAGGGCGGTGTGGTGAGCGTGGTCCGTACCCCCTTCCAGTGGGCGATGGGAAGCCCGGTCATCGAGATCGAGACGGGCGGTTACATGGGTGACGTGGGTCTGTACGTGCCGGAGGTGCAGCTTGAAGAGGCCCTCCAGCTGTTGGGCGGCTCGCCCCCCTAACCGGCGGCGCTGGGCTACAGTGCAGGGTAGGAGACAGAGCCCCTCGGGCTTTGGAAGCGCTCCCGTTGGGCTTACAGAGGAGATGGAGGCAAGCACGTGACGCAAGCAGCAGAGCAGGCGAGTATCGGGGTGGACGTCGGCGGGACCAAAATCGCCACCGGGGTCCTCAGGGGCGGTGAACTCCACGACCGGCACGTTCAGCCCACGCCGGAGACCGGCTGGGAGGCGGTGCTGGACGCTATTGCCGCGCAGGTCAGAACCCTTCAGGCACGGCACCCGGACGCGGCGCGGGTCGGCGTGGGTGTGCCGGGGCCCCTGAACGTGGAGCGCACCCGCGTGAAGTTTGCCCCCAACATCTACGGCTTCACGGACGTGCCGCTCGTCGCCGGCCTCCAAGAGCGCCTGGGGCAGCGGGTGGTGCTGGAAAATGACGCCAAGGCCGCCGCCCTCGCCGAAGCGCACCTGGGGGCGGCGCGCGGCACGGGAAGCAGCGTGTACGTGACCGTCAGCACCGGCATCGGCGCGGGCATCGTGCTGAACGGGCGACTGTGGCGCGGTCGACACGGAATCGCCGGAGAACTCGGCCACGTGACCGTGATGCCCGGCGGACCGGTGAGCGGGGCGGGGCTTGACGGGGCGCTGGAGGCCGTGGCCAGCGGCACCGCCATCGCCCGTGACGCGAGCTACGCCCTCAACCGCGAGGTGAGCACCGCCGAAGCCTTTGCTCTGGCCGCGCAGGGCGAACCCGCCGCCCGGCGCGTCGTGACGCAGGCCCTCAAACATATCGGTGTGGCCCTCGCCGACCTCCAGAAGCTCCTCGATCCCGAGGTGTTCGTGATCGGGGGCGGAGTTGCCAGCGTCGGGGAACTGTTTTTTCAGGGGGTCCGCGCCGCTGCCGAGGAGTACGCCGGTCCCTTTGCCCCCGTCACCATTCGCCCAGCCCAGCTCGGCACCAACGCCGGGGTGATCGGAGCGGCCCTCGCCGCACAGCAGGAGGAGGCGTGACCCTTCCCCCTGCGGAGCGCCGTCAGGTCGCGCTGATCGCGCATGACCGCAAGAAGCTCGAACTCGCCCTCTTCGCCCTGGGTCACCGCGAGGTGCTGAGCCGCTTTCACCTCATTGCCACCGGCACGACGGGCGGCATTCTCGAACAGAAGACCGGCCTTCAGGTAGAGCGGATGCTGTCTGGCCCCCTTGGCGGTGACCAGCAGATCGGTGCCCGCATCGCCGAGGAACGGGTGTTGGCGGTCTTCTTCTTTCGCGACCCCCTCACCGCACAGCCGCACGAACCCGACGTCTCCGCCCTGGTGCGGCTGTGTGACGTCCACGACATCCCGCTTGCCACCAACCCCGCAAGCGCCGAGGCGCTGGTGCTGTGGTTGGCGGGGCGGCCGTAGCTAGATCACGAATTCACCCGCCCGCATCACCGGCTCGCGCTCACCCTCCCGGGTGATCCCGTCCACGTCCATCTCACCGCTGCCGATCATCCAGTCCACGTGGGTGAGGCTATCGTTGCCCCCCTTGGCCTGAAATTCTTCCAGCGTCATATCCACGCCACCCCGGACGTTGAAGCGGTAGGCGCTGCCGATGGCGATATGAGAGGCGGCATTCTCGTCGTAGAGGGTATTGAAGAAGAACAGGCCCGAGCGGCTGATCGGGCTGGAGTGGGGCACAAGCGCGACTTCACCGAGGCGGTGGCTGCCCTCATCCGTGTCGATCAGTTGCCGCAGGGTGTCCTGGCCCTGCTTGGCGGTCGCCTCCACCACCCGCCCCCCTGCGAAGCGGATGCGAATCCCCTCGATGAGCACGCCGTTGTAGGAAAGGGGCTTGGTGCTCACCACCACGCCGTCCACCCGCTCGCGGTGCGGGGCGGTCCAGACCTCCTCGGTGGGGATATTGGCGGTAAAGGTGATGCCGGAAGGCGTCTGCGCCGCGCCCCCGCCCCACACGTGATCCTCGGCCAGGCCCACCGTGAGATCCGTCTCGCCGCCGCGGAAGTGCAGGGCCGCGTACTGCTTTTCGGTCAGGAGTTCGCGGCGCCGCTTCAGGTCCGCCAGGTGCCCCTGCCAGGCCGCGACCGGATCGAGCTGATCGGCCCGGGTGGCAGCAAAAATGGCGTCCCACTGCCGCCGAATGGCCTCGTCGCGGGGCAGGCCGGGAAACATCAGCTCGGCCCACTCGGGAACGGGCGCCGAAATCAGGTTCCAGTTCAGGCGGTTGGTCATCACCTGCAGGGCATAGGGCTTGCGGTAGGCCGCGAGCGCCCGCTGATGGGCCGTCACACGGGCGGGGTCCACGTTGGCGAGCAGGTTGGGGTTCGTCGCGCGGATGGCGATCACAGCGCCGCCCGCCTCGGCGGTTTCCATCTCCGCGTCCACCCGCCAGCGGCTGATCTGCTCAAACGACCCCTCGGGCGCCCGCGTAAAGCGGGCAAGCTGCACGTCGTCGTCATCCCAGCGCACGTCCACAAAGCTGGCCCCCGCGTCGTAGGCCTCCCGCACCAGCAGGCGGGCCAGCGGCGCGGTCTCCACCGGCGCCTGTACCAGCACACGTTGGCCCGCCCGCACACCCAGGCCCACGCGAACGGCCAGACGGGCATAGTTCCGCAGCTTCTCCTCAAAGGTGAGTGGAGTCATGCCCGGCAGAATACGCCGCAGACCGCTTCCGCCGTCCCGGAGAGCGGGCCACCCTTGACCCCGCAGCGTCCAGCGTCTATTATTCTCTGCGCTGGAACCGAGGCGTAGCGCAGCCTGGTAGCGCACTACCTTGGGGTGGTAGGGGTCGTGAGTTCAAATCTCGCCGCCTCGACCAGCAGAGCTCCCTCCTCGCGAGGGAGTTTTTTTGTGCCTGCTTTGGGTGCTACTTTGCGGCCTCCTGCCGGATCCGCAGGAGCTACGCTGGGCGGGTGATCCACAAAAGCGTCAGGCGGGTCCCCCGATGAGGGAAGCGGTCTTCTATGCTCATACCTTTCCCGGCGATTCCACCGGGGCGCGCTGGCAACCGCTCAAGGACCACGCGGCCCAGGTGGCGCAACGTGCCCGGCAACACGCCGAGCCTTTTGGGGAGGGAGACCGGGCCGCGCTGGCTGGCCTGCTGCATGACCTGGGCAAATACGGCACGCTGTTTCAACGCCGCTTGTGGGGGGAAGGCCGCGGCCTCGACCACTGGTCGGCGGGTGCCTGCCTGGCCAAACAGGCCTACCACGATGCAGGGCTGGCGCTGGCCATTGCCGGGCACCACACCGGTTTGCCCAGCGGGGACGGAGACAGCCTGCGGGCCTTGAGCCTCGATCACCTGCGGGCGCAGCATCCCCTAGGCCTGCGCCTCACCGAACCCGAACCCGACCAGACCAACCTCAAAACGCTGGTGCAGCGCCTGCGAGCTGACGGCCTGACCCTGCCACCACCGCTGCCGCGTCCCCTGACACCCGGCACGACGGCTGCCCAGATGCTCGATACCCGCATGCTCTTTTCGGCACTGGTGGACGCCGACCACCTGGACACCGAGGCGGCGATGCGCCCCGACGACGAACCCCCACGGCCCACCGGTCTGCCGCTGGACGCCGCACGTCTGCTTGCCGCCCTGGAAAGGCGGCTGGCGGAACTGGCCCACGAGGAGGGCCTGCCGCCCGCTACCCGTGCCCTGCGCGCGGACCTGATGGAGGCCTGCCGCGCTGCGGGCGAGTCCGCAGACCGGCTGTGGACCCTAACCGCCCCGACGGGCAGCGGCAAGACGCTCGCCATGCTGCTGTTTGCCCTGACGCGTGCGGTGAGGCAACCCTTGGCGCGGCCCATTCGCCGCATCGTGGTCGTGCTCCCCTTTCTCAGCATTCTGGACCAAACGGCGGACGAGTACCGCCGGCTTGTGGCCGCCGCCGGCCTCAGCCCGCAGTGCCTCCTCGAGCACCATAGCCTGGCCGGAACCCAGGGCGCGGAGGACGCAGCGGGGTGCGCCGCGCGGCAGCTTGTCGAGAATTGGGACGCGCCCATCATCCTGACCACCAGCGTGCAGCTGCTGGAGAGCCTGCACGCCCACACGCCCGGCGCCTGCCGCAAACTGCACCGCCTCGCCCAAAGCGTCATTCTGCTCGATGAGGTGCAGACACTCCCGGCCCCGCTGGTGACCCTCACCCTCAAAACCCTCGCCCGGCTCACCCATGAGAAGTACGGGACGACGGTGGTGATGGCCACCGCCACCCAACCCGCCTTTGACCGGCTGAGCGAGCAGGTGCGCGAGCCTGGAAACGGCGGCTGGCAGCCCCGAGAAATGGCGCCCCCTACGCTCCAGCTGTTTGAGCGCGCGCGGCGGGTCACCCCCCGCTGGCACCTGGAAACGTCCACTCCCTGGAGGGAAGTGCAGGACTGGCTGCGCCGGGAGCCGCAGAGCCTGTGTATCGTCAACCTGCGCCAGGACGCGCTTGAGCTCGCGCAGGCGCTGTCTGATGTCCCTGGCCTACGCCACCTCTCTACCTTTTTGTGCCCGGCCCACCGCCGCGCCGTGCTGGAGGAGGTTCGCGCCGACCTCCAGGCGGGACGTCCAGTTCGGCTGGTGTCCACCCAGTGCGTCGAGGCGGGGGTGGATCTCGATGTTCCGGTGGTGTTTCGGGCCCTGGCTCCCCTGGACGCTCTCGCCCAGGCGGCGGGGCGCTGCAACCGGCATGGACGGCGGCCACACGGCACCCTGCACGTCTTTTTGCCGCAAGACGCCCGTTACCCCACTCCCGCCTACCAGCGGGCCGCTCTACTCACCCTCAGCCTGGTGCGCGAGGCCGGGGGTGAGCTGGACCTCGATGATCCCGCCACTTTTCGCCGCTTCTACGAGCGGCTGTGGCCCTATACCTCACCCGACCGGGAGGAGCTGCGGGCCGCCGTCCTGCGGCAGGATTACCCCGCGGTCGCCCAACTCTACCGCCTGATTCCCCCAAGCAGCGTGAATGTGGTGGTGCCCTACGGTGAGGGAGCCGCCCTCATCGAGGAAGCCCGGCAACAGGGCATCACCCGCACGTGGATGCGCCGGGCACAGCCCTACACCGTGACGGTGTTTCGCCGCGCCGACGGCACCCTGCCCCCCCACTGCGAGCCCGTTCACCTGCGCGGCAGGCGCGGCGCGCCCCCCGAGCCCGCCGCCACCTGGTTTGTCTGTCCCTATCCCGCAGCCTATGACCCGCAGCTTCTGGGCTGGCAACCGGACGGCGGCGGGGCCGAGCCCTTTGTGCAGTAGGTGCTGGAGAAGCGTACGTCAATTCGGTTAGCCCCTCGCGGCTGTTTGGCTGAGGAAGAGATGAGAAGGCTTTTTCTATTGTGGAGGTCGCTCGACGTGCTGCATCCCCCATGCAGCACGTCGCTCGTCCCGTACCGCTTTTTTCTGTGCTGTTTTTCGGAGGTTCCATGACCGAGCAAACGCAGCGGGGCAGCTCCTTTGTCCTGGAAGTCTGGGGAGAGTACGGCTGTTTTACCCGTCCCGAGCTCAAGGTGGAGCGGATGAGCTATCCGGTGATCACGCCCAGCGCCGCCCGCAACATCTTTGACGCCATCTATCTGGAGTTTGATCCCCGCACCCGCAGACCCGCCCACCGCTGGGAGATCAGCCGCATCGAGATTCTGGAACCGGTGCGGTACGTCGCGCTCATGCGCAACGAGGTCAAGGAAAAAATCAGCGTGCCCAGCGTCAGGCGGTGGATGAAAGATCCCGCGCAGCTCGTGCCCATCCTGGCCGACGCCACCAAGGACGAGGTGGGCACCGACACCAAGGGCCGCACCCAGCGCCAGACCATGGCCCTGAAATCGCCCCGCTACCGGATCTTTGGCCACGCCGTGCTGTTTGAGGAGGACGGGGCGCTGCGGCAAAAAATCGAGCGCAGCTTCGAGCGCCGAGCCCGGCGCGGCCAGTGCATCTTTCAGCCCTACCTGGGCTGCCGGGAGTTTGCGGCGGCCTTTGAGCTGGTCACCGGAACGCCTGCGGTGCCTGTTCCCCACGATGAGGAGGTGGGCTGGATGCTCTACGACGTCTTTGACCTCTCACGCCCTGGCGCAAACACGGACGCTCCTCACATCAGCCTGTTTCGGGCGAGCATTCGTGGCGGTGTGCTGGAGGTGCCCCCCTACCACAGCGCGGCTGTGCGCAAACCCGGAGGAACCTGATGCTCGAAGCCCTGATTCGCCAGGCTGAGCAGGCGGGCCTTAGCCCCGAACCCGGCTTCGCCCGCAAGGAGCTGCACTGGCTCGCACAGCTGCACGGCAGTCGGCTCACCGGCGTCCTGCCGCTGCGCGAGGGCAAACAGGGCCGCAGCGTCGCACGCTGCCCCGAGCTCAGCCAACCGGAAATGATGGCCCTGCCCAAGGCCCTGGGGCAAACCCAGGCCGCCCACTTTCTGGCCGACTCCTGCGGCGTCATCGCCCTGCTGCCCGAACGTGCGGGGCAGGAGGTCGACCCCAAAACTGCGGCCAAACATCTGGCCTATCTCGCCCTGCTGGAACGCGCGGCCCGGGCTGTGCCAGAGCTTCAGCCCGTGCTGGAGGTTCTGCGGACTCCCGACCAGCTGAACGAGCTGCGCGCTGAGCTCGCGCGGCAGGGCGCCAAGGCCACCGATCGTCTGAGCTTTGCCGTCGACGGCCTGGACCTGCTGGAAAGCGAGCTGTGGCACCCCTGGTGGCGCGGCTTTCGGCGTGAGGTCTTTGGGCGAGCAGCCCCCAAGGGCACCATGCTTGACCTCAGCAGCGGCGAGGCGGTCACCCCGGCTCAGACCCATCTCAAGCTCACCCGGCTGGGTGTGGGCGCGATGCCTACGGGTGCCTCTCTGGTCGGCTACGACAAGGAAGCTTTCGGTTCCTACGGCCTCCAAGCGGGTGAAAACGGCGCCGTTTCGGAAGAAAATGTGGCCGCCTACCGCGCGGCGCTCGACCAGCTGCTCGACAGGGCACCGGTGCTTGGTCAGATGAAGGTGGCGGTGTGGTTTGATCACCGCCAGGACGAGGGCGAGGCCCTGATCCAGGCCCTGACCAACCCCACCACCCTCGAGCAGGCCGCAAACTGGAGCTGGGACGACTGGGACGACAGCGCGCCCACCGAGGTGCTCGACACGCCCGAGCAGCAGGAGGCGGTGGCCAAAGCGCGCGCTCAGCAGCTGCTCACCGCCCTGCGCCGGGGCGAGGCGCCGCCAGCCCTCACCGCCCGCTACTTTGCCCTGGCGATCAGCGGCGCGAGTGGCCGGGCGATGGTCCGCGACTGGCACACCGGCAGCCTGGAACACCTCGCCCAGGCGGTCACAACCTGGTTTGAGGATCTCGCCATCGTCAACCTCAGTGGCCAGCGGGCCAAGCGTCCCGGCTTTTCCCAGGTGCTCCTCAGCATCCAGCGCCCCAAAGCTGCCTCGACCTCGCTGGACGACTACCTCAAACCCATTCGTAACCTTCAGCTCCCCCTGTGGCGGGCGGCCCTTGACCCTCAGGCCCCCCTTCCATTGGCTGCTGTTACCAAGGTGATGGAGGCCCACCGAGCGCAGGTGATGAGTGGCGCGTTCAGCGAGGCCTTAAGCCGCGAGGGTGACAGCACAGAAAAGGCCCGCATCTACACGCGCATGGCCCTCTTGCGGGCCTATCACTGCCGCAAGGCCCGCCGCCAGCTCGCTCGCGAACAAGGAGGTTTTTTGATGTCCAGTTCGGTTGATCCCCGGCACCCCAGCCCCGCCTACCACTGCGGACGCCTGATGTACCTGCTCGCCCAGGTGCAAGAAGCCCAGGGCGGCGATATCAACGCCGGTGTTGTGCAGCGCTACTACGGCGCTGCCAGCAGCACGCCCGGCCTGGTCCTGGGCCGCCTGACCCGCCTTAGCCAGCACCACCTGGCCAAAATCGCACGCGACAAGCCTGGCCTGGCCTATACGCTCGAACAGGACATCGCCGCCGTATGGGCTGTGCTGGGCCATACCCTCCCCAGAACACTCTCCCTCGAAGAGCAGAGCCTCTTTGCCCTGGGCTACTACCAGCAGCTTGCCGACAGCGTGGCCCGGCGCAAGGAGCTGGCCGCCCAGCGCCGAGCCGCCCAAGCAAACTGACGCTTCCCGCCTTTCTCCCCCGGAGGAATCCTATGACCCAAACCGCTACGCCCATCCGCAACCGCTACGAGTTTCTGCTGCTGCTTGACGTAGAAAACGGCAATCCCAACGGTGACCCCGACAGCGGCAATGCCCCCCGCGTCGACCCCGAAGACGGCCACGGGCTCATTTCGGATGTGGCCCTCAAACGCCGCGTGCGCAACTACGTTCAGGCGGCGGGCGAGCAAATTTTCATTGAGCACGGCACCAACCTCAACCGCCGGATTTTTGAGGCCAAACAGGCCAGCGGCGGCGGCGGCAAAGGCAAACAGGATGTAGACGCCGCTCGCCGCTGGATGTGTGCCCACTTCTACGACGTGCGGACCTTTGGCGCGGTCATGAGCACGGGGGCCAATGCCGGGCAGGTGCGCGGCCCAGTTCAAATCACCTTCGCTCGCAGCCTCGATCCCGTCTTTGCCCTCGAGGCGAGCATCACCCGCGGCGCGGTGGCCGAAGACGTCAAAACCGCTCGGACGCTGGACGATTTCCTGCAGTGGGAAGCCCAGCAGGACGAGGACAAGCTACGCACCATGGGCCGCAAGAGCCTGATCCCCTACGGTCTTTTTGCGGCCAAAGGCTTTGTGAGTGCCCATCTGGCCGAGGGCACAGGCTTCAGCGAGGCCGACCTTAAGCTGCTCTTTCAAGCCCTGCTGAACATGTACGAGCACGACCGCAGCGCGAGCAAGGGGCTGATGAGCAGTCGCCGCCTCTTTGTGTTTCGGCATGTGGGCACCGACAGCGATCCGGAGCGGCGGGCTCGCCAGGCCGTGTTGGGCTGCGCTCCGGCCCATAGGCTGCTGGACCTGGGACAGATCATCGAGGTCCGGCGCAAGGACGAGCACAAGCCCGCCCGCGCCCTGAGTGACTACGAGGTGACCGTGCATCTGGACCGCCTCCCCGCCGGAGTCGAGCTGCTGGACTTGGACAGTTGGGACGAGGCCCGGTACCGCGGCGGCTGGCAGGCGCGCTAGGAGCAGCGTGCCGCCTGAGCCCCTGCTGCTTTCCAGCCTGGCGCAGTACGCCTACTGCCCGCGGCGCTGCGCCCTGGTGCATGTCGAACAGGAATGGGCCGACAACATCTGGACCGTGCGAGGCGAACAACTGCACGCGCGCGCCCACGGCGGAGGAGAAGAGGCTCGCGGGGACGTGCGAATTCTGCGCGCTTTGCCCCTCGTCTCGCGCCAGCATCGCCTCAGCGGCGTCGCTGATGTGGTTGAGCTGCGGCCGGGCGACGTGCCCTATCCGGTGGAGTACAAGTCCAGCCGTTACCCCAAGACCCACCGGCTGGGGCACTTTGTCGAGGCGCTACAGCTCTGTGCCCAGGCCCTGTGCCTGGAGGAGATGTTCAGCCAACCGGTGTTGCAGGGCGCGCTCTACCACATCGCCAGCCGCAAACGGCGCGAGGTGACCTTTACCCCGGCGCTGCGTCAGGCGGTGTTGGAAGCCCGTGACGGTGTCTGGGCCCTGCTGGAGTCGGGTGTCTTGCCCCCACCCGCCGCCGACGACCGCTGCCAATGGTGCAGCCTCCAGGAAGAATGCGAACCCTTTGCGCCGCGCGACTTTCCGCGGGGTTACGACCCCTTCAGCACCGCCCTGGAGGAACCATGAGGCAACTCCTCAACACCCTGTACGTCCAGACCCAGGGCACTTATCTGCACCTTGACACCGACAACATTCGGGTGGAGGTCGAGCGCGAAAAGAAGGCGATGCTGCCGCTGCACCACGTAAACGGCGTGGTGGTGTTTGGCAACGTGCTGCTCTCGCCCTTTCTGATCCACCGCCTCGCCCGCGAACACAAGCCCGTCACCTGGCTCAGCGAGCACGGACGTTTTCTGGCCCGCACAGAGACGCCCGTTCGCGGCAGCGTCCTCCTGCGGATGGCCCAGCACGACTGTGCGGGTGACCGGGAACGAACGCTTGCCGTTGCCCGGTATATCGCCGCCGGCAAGCTTCAGAACCAGAAGACGGCCCTGCTGCGGGCGGCGCGTGAGGCGGCCGAGGCCGACGCCGCCCCCCTGCGGCAGGCTGCCCGCGACATCAATGACCAGATCGCCTGCCTGCCTCTTGGCCAAACGGTGGACGAGGTGCGCGGCATCGAGGGCACGGCCGCCCGCAGCTACTGGCAGGTGTTTCCCCTGATGCTGCGGCAGCACCGCGAATTCTTCTGGCTCTCGGAACGAACACGCCGCCCGGCCCGCGACCCCATCAACGCGCTCCTGAATTTCGTCTATACGGTGCTGGCCAACGAGTGTGCCTCGGCCTGTCAGACCGTCGGGCTTGACCCGCAGATCGGCTTTCTCCACGCCCTGCGGCCCGGCCGGGCCAGCCTCGCCCTCGACCTGATGGAAGAGCTGCGCCCCATCGCCGCAGACCGCGCCATCCTCACCCTGATCAACCGCGGCCAGATCACCCCCCGTGACTTCGAGCAGCACGAGGGTGGAGTGGTTACCCTCCGCGAGGAGGGCCGCAAAACAGTTTTGGCGCACCTCAACGAGCGCCGCAAGGAGGAAGTGACCCATCCCCTCACCGCCCGCAAAACGCCGCTGGGGCTGGTTCCACACGTCCAGGCCCGCCTTCTTGCCCAGCACCTGCGCGGCGACCGCCCGCACTACCCTCCATACCTCCACCGATGATTGACCTGCTGATCTGCTACGACGTCGCCACCCAGACCGAGGCGGGCCGCAAGCGCCTGCGCCGCGTTGCCAAAGTCTGCGTCGCCCACGGCCAACGGGTACAAAACAGCGTCTTTGAAGTCAGCGTGAGCGAAGAACAACTCCTCACCCTACGTCAGAAGCTGCTGAGTATCCTCGACCCTACTGAAGACAGCATCCGCATCTACCGCCTGCGGCAGCCCCGTCAGCACTTTGTGGAAGCCTACGGCCTGGACCACTACCGCGACTTCAGCGAGCCACTCATCTTGTAAGCTTTGCGCGAACCCCACGTGACGAAAAAACCCCGGGGGGTTCGCGCAGAGCAAAAAGTCCCTCTGGGACGGGATCTTTGACAACTGACCCTCAAGGCCACCTCCAAAAACTGGACAGCTCTGAGGAGGTTCGCGCAAACTGATGGCGGGGAGCCGTATGGGACGCATCCGGATGGCGAACCGTTGCAGCCGTCCTTCGGGGCGGCTGAGGATTGAAACCCGTCGCACCCGGCCCGGCGGCACACCTCGCACACGTTGCAGCCGTCCTTCGGGGCGGCTGAGGATTGAAACACTAATGTCCGGGGCGACCCCCAGGGGGATAAAGCGCGTTGCAGCCGTCCTTCGGGGCGGCTGAGGATTGAAACGGTCACGTAGTCCGTGATCGTGTAGCCCAGATCACGTTGCAGCCGTCCTTCGGGGCGGCTGAGGATTGAAACTTCATCAAAAATACCCCGACTGAGCCGGTTTGGTGTTGCAGCCGTCCTTCGGGGCGGCTGAGGATTGAAACATGGAGCATCCTCCGGGTCCGCTCACCGTGTCTCGTTGCAGCCGTCCTTCGGGGCGGCTGAGGATTGAAACGGCGAGAGGAACCACACGGGCGCACACACCGCCGTTGCAGCCGTCCTTCGGGGCGGCTGAGGATTGAAACGAGGGGTTCGAGGTCCACCCGGTCGCACAGTTGCCGTTGCAGCCGTCCTTCGGGGCGGCTGAGGATTGAAACTCCCATCTGGTCATTCCCGGTGGCTACGTTGATCGTTGCAGCCGTCCTTCGGGGCGGCTGAGGATTGAAACGTTGTTTCGGCAATCAAGGCTTATTCGGCGGATAGTTGCAGCCGTCCTTCGGGGCGGCTGAGGATTGAAACGATATGGTATAATAATCCTAGGCGGAAATGCCTATGGTTGCAGCCGTCCTTCGGGGCGGCTGAGGATTGAAACGTGTTGGTATACCAAACCATTGCCAATGTACAGCGCGAGTTGCAGCCGTCCTTCGGGGCGGCTGAGGATTGAAACCTTGTTGCGGGAGGCCAAGCTCATCTCCGCCGAGACGTTGCAGCCGTCCTTCGGGGCGGCTGAGGATTGAAACCTCGTCGTAATAATCGAAGCCTCCCCCGAAGCTCGGGGTTGCAGCCGTCCTTCGGGGCGGCTGAGGATTGAAACTGCAGCCTACGCTGCGCCGCGCCTCACTGAAAAGCGTTGCAGCCGTCCTTCGGGGCGGCTGAGGATTGAAACTCTCTCTTCATATCGCACCCCGCGTGGGGAATTGTTGCAGCCGTCCTTCGGGGCGGCTGAGGATTGAAACCGGTAGCGCGCGGCCAGCAGCAAGGCCGGTAGCGAGGTTGCAGCCGTCCTTCGGGGCGGCTGAGGATTGAAACTGCGGCGGATAGAACTTTAATCGCCTGATTCCGCGAGTTGCAGCCGTCCTTCGGGGCGGCTGAGGATTGAAACCATGAACCCCATGAGTCTAGTGAAATATGCGGTGTTGCAGCCGTCCTTCGGGGCGGCTGAGGATTGAAACTCGGGCGGGGCATAGAGGGATGGCGGCTGGTCGAGATGTTGCAGCCGTCCTTCGGGGCGGCTGAGGATTGAAACCGTTGGACGGGAAGCGCCCGGTCAGCCGCCACCATGTTGCAGCCGTCCTTCGGGGCGGCTGAGGATTGAAACGCCAAGGGTGAGGACCCCCCGCGCCCGCCCGGCCGTTGCAGCCGTCCTTCGGGGCGGCTGAGGACACTGCGCTTCAGCCCAGGTCCAATTCGCGCAGGATGTCCTGCATGCGGGCACGTTCTTGCTGAGCGCTCTCGGTGTCGCCTTGCCCCAGGTGCCAGTCCACCAGGTGCGTGCGGGCCTCGATGTTGAGGGGGTCAGCAGCGATCAGGTTCCGTAGGGCGTCACGCCGCTCCAAGCTACCCTCGGGCTGGGCGTCGGCATAAACCCGCAGGGCGTCGTGCAGGAGCCGCTCGGCCAGCTCGCATTCCTCGTGCAGCTCGGCAGCCAGATCAGGCAGGACAGCCGGGGGCGTGGTCTCTTGGCGAATCAGGGCCGCAATCCGGTCCGGATCGCGGGCAGCCAGGGCCTCTTGCAGGTCCGCCAGGTCACTGTGTACCGGAAAAGTCAGGGTCAGGCGGCCCCGCGCGCTGCGAATGAGGTTTACGCCGAAGGTGCTGCGCAGGTGATACACAGCTGTTTGCAAGCTTGCCAACGGGTTCTTGGCGTCTGGCCAAAACCGCTCGGCGAGCTGCTCACGAGGTTGGGAACGGCCGGAGAGGGCCAGGGCGACCAGCAACGCTGCACTCTTGCGGGTCGGAAAGTCCGCCGAACGCCAGACACGTCCCGCCTGGGTGACTCGCAGCGGTCCCAGGACACGCAGCACCAGGGGAAACAGCGCACGGGTAGCGTCATCCTGGGCATGGGTGACCAAGCGGTGTGCCGCCGGGCTCCTGAGGAGTGCGCGGTAACCGTGGGTGCGAATCAGGTCGAGGGCCTCCTCCAGGTCTTGGGGTTCAGCCCGGTGCAGAAGGGCTGTTGCCAGTTCCAGCCGGGCCTCCTCCTGGCGAGCTGCTTCGATTACTTCTCCCACGTCGTCGGCGCCCTGCAACGCGGCTTCTAGGTCGGCGCGCAGCCCCAAGGCACGGGCCTCAGCAAGGGCGGCTCGAGCAGCCTCTGCCTCGCCGAGTTCGCGGCAGGCACGGGCCAGCAGCAGTTGGGTCTCGGCCTGTAGGCTCCGGTCGGCAGAAGGCACGGCTTCCAGCAGGTCGCGGGCCACCTGTGGCAAACCGGCGTGCAGGGCGAGCAGGGCACGGACGCGGGTGATCCAGCCCGTCACATGGGTCAGCTCGAAGCGTTCAGTTAGGGCCTGAGCACGCTCGAGATGGGCGCGGGCCTGCTCCTCCTCGCCCAGCAGTGTCCGCACCTCCGCCAGGTTCACGTGGGTAAGCGCAGTTTCCTCCGGGTGATCCTCCTGCAAGAGGCGCAGCACCTGCTCGTACGGCACAAGCGCCTCTTGCAGGAGGCCCCGGCCGAATTGCAGGCTGCCCAGCGTTTCCAGGCTGCGGGCCTCGCGCCGCAGGTCGCCCGCCTCGCGGAAGGCGGCAATTGCGCCATCAAGGCTCTGTTCGGCGTCGGCATGGCGGCCCAGCTGCACCAGCAGGGTAGCGCGGTTGTGCGCGGCCTCGCCGCCGGTAAGCCCCCCCACGCGGCTGGCCTCCCCGAAATCCTCCAGCGCCCCCGCCGCGTCGCCCCGGACTGCGCGCACCACACCCCGCGCGTTGGCGGCAAGGGGTTGCAGGGCCGGAGGCAATACCGGGAGGGCGCGGCTGTAGAGCGCCTCGGCCCGTTCCAGATCGCCCGAGGCCCGCGCGAGCAGGCCGGCGAGGTAAAGGGCCGCTGGTTGCTCGCGCCAGTAGGGGGGCAGGGCACGCAGGGTGGCACGCAGTACCTCTGGTCCCGACCCCACCCGCAGCTCCTGTGCCAGCAGGGTGAGGTGCTCATCCCAGGCGCCCGCCTCACGCAGCAGGGTAAGGGCCGCAGCCGTAAACCCCGCCTGGTGCAGCAGAGCGGCGACGGGTCGCGCGACTTGAGGATCCGGCAATGGGCAGAGGTGACGGCGCAACACACCCGGCAGCTCCCAGCCGCCCGGCACCGCCCACAACCATCCACGGTCCGCCAGCACCTCAACTGTTTCCCAGGAAACGTGGAGGGCAGCTGCCACTTGTGGGGTGACCAGGGGTGTGAGCGCAAGGGCTCGGTAGGCAGCAAGGAGGGGCCCTGGCGGCAGCAGGGGGGCCAGCAGGGCTCCTGCCAGCGGATGGCGGTACCACTCCTCCCGATCGGAAGCGTGGCTTTCTGCCAGGGCCAGGGCCAGCGGCAGGGCGGCGGGCCAGCCCCGGCTGAGGGCAAAGGTGCTGGCTGCCCAGGCGGGGGCGCCCCTCACCGCTGCCCGCCACTCCTGCTCGGTGTACCGGGTATCGGTCCCGCTGAGGACCAGCAGAGGCAGGGAGCTGTCTGTTTGGGCCGCCCAGGTCATCAGGTCAGCACGGCGCCGGGGCCACCATAACCAACGGAGCTCGGAAACAGGTGGCTCGCGGGTGACGGTCAGGCCCCGGGCCCTGGCCCAGGCAACCAGTGCCTCCTGGCCTGCTCCGACATCCACGGGAAGCACCACCCGGTCAGGTTCCGCAGCCAGGCGAAGCCGCAGGTGTTCCGGCAGGGGAATCATGAGTCAGTATAGAAAAAACCTTTAGTTTAGCGCAGAAACGGCGCGAGCGGGAACGAGTTTGCGTTTTTTTTGAGGAGCGTTTGCTGAAATGGACTCCATCCAAAGCATTCTCACCTCCAGGAGTTCCCGATGAAACACACATCCCCGATCATCCTGAGCCTGACCGTTCTTCTTGCCGCCTGTGGGCAGAGCACGCCGCAGGGAGTGACCTCCACCCAACCTCAGGCACGTGCGGCCGCCAGCACGCTGAGCGTACAGAGCCCCGGCACCACCCAGACCGAGTGCCAGGCACTGTACGCGACTACTCCCAGCAGCGTGCAGGTGGACAGCAACCTGCGCTACGGGCAGGTGGGCACGCTCATCCTCTCCTTCCTGGATGACACCAGCAAGGGCCGCGCGATCACCTGGATGGACTCTAACCTGCCCGTAGACCTGGGCAAGGGCCTGGGTGTGCTGGAGAACCTGCCCATGATCGCGGTCAAAACCCTGGTGACACCGGAGCTGCTCGATACCCTCAAGGCCAACCTGCCCGGCCTGGTGTCGGTGTACCAGGACGCACCCCTCCAGTACAAGCTGGCCGAGAGCGTGAAATTTATTGGGGCAGACGTCGCGCGCAACACCTACGGCGTGACCGGGAAGGGCATTGGTGTGGCGGTGCTGGACTCGGGGGTTGACGGTACCCACCCCGACCTGAAAAACGTCGCCAAGAACGTGAAGCTGGTGGGACCGATCACGGATGTGGGCGTGGGGGGCTACCTGTATGTAGACTCGCCCAACACCGATACCAGCAGTGGGCACGGCACGCACGTAGCCAGCACCATCGGCGGCAGCGGCGCGGCCTCGGAAGGCTCGGCACGGGTACGCCAGGGGGTCGCGCCCGGTGTGACCCTTGTCGGTGTGGGCGCCGGAGATGCCCTGAGCATCCTGTACGCCCTTCAAGGCTTCGACTACATCATGAAGCCAGAGGTGCGCGAGACCTACAACATTCGGGTCATTTCCAACTCCTGGGGCTCCAGCGGAGAATTCGCCCCCTACAACCCCATTAGCCTCGCGGCCAAGCGGGCCTACGACGCGGGCATCATCGTAACCTTTGCGGCGGGCAACGAGGGGCCGGACGCCAACACCCTCAATCCCTACTCCGCCAGCCCCTGCGTGATCAGCGTGGCGGCGGGAGACAAGAAGGGCTATCTGGCCGACTTCAGCTCCCGTGGCCGCCCCGGCGACGCGCTTGTTCACCCCGATGTCACCGCGCCCGGCGTAGACATCAGCGCCGCCCGCGCCCTGACTGGCCTGGCCGCGACTACTGTGCCCGACCTCGACAATCCGCAGTACTCCACCATCAGCGGCACCAGCATGGCAACCCCCCACATCAGCGGCGTCGTGGCCCTGATGCTGGAAGCCAATCCGCGGCTGAAACTGGACGACGTGCTGGCAATCTTTAAGAAGACCAGCCGCCCGATGTACTACACCGAGACGGCCACAAACGGCCTTGATCCCAACCAGGTCGTTACCAAGCGCCGTGAGCTGTGGGAAGTTGGCTACGGCTATGTGGATGCCAACGCCGCGGTGCGGGAGGCGGTGCGCCTGAATCCCAACCGCTACACCGTCACCACGACGGCCCTGCCCAGCTGGAGCGGCACCGTTGCGAGCAGCGTCTGCGCGCCCCTGGTGAACTGTGTGGCTACCGCGCAAGACACCCATACGCTGAGCGTTCCCTCCGGTGCCTCGGCCCTGCGCGTCTCGACCGAGTGGGGCAACCCCGCCTACGACCTCGACCTAGAGGTGTATGACCCCGCCGGCCGGCTGGTTGGTTCCAGCGCCCAGGGAACCAGCACCGGCGAGGCCGTCAGCATCCCCAACCCGGTAGGAGGCAACTGGAAGGTTGTCCTCAAGGGTTACCTCAACCCCACCACGACCTACACCGGCACTGCCGAGATTGACAAGGTCATCCGCAAGTAAACGGCCCGCCCAGAAACCAGCGTCTTCCCAGCTTGGGGAGACGCCTCCTTTGTTGATCCTGTCGACACGGGTCGCGTGGGAGAGCGGCGGCCTAGGCTTCCGGCTCGGTCCGCCGCCCCCGTCCCGCGGCGTCGGGCGCGCGGGTCAGTTCGTGAGCGGGCACACCGCTGAGCATCCCCTGTTCGGTCTGCACGTCCACCTTGCCGGCGAGGGGATGCAGCTTGACGACCTTGCCGCAGGCTCCGCTGGCCGTGTGGCACACTCGCGCATTCTTGCGGGGAAGGTCACCAAGCAGGTCGAGGTACTGGGCATGCTCGTATTGCAGGCAGCACAGCAGGCGGCCGCAGGGACCGCTGAGCTTTTCGGGGTTCAGCGGAAGCTGCTGATCGCGGGCCATGCGGATGCTGACCGGGGCAAACTCCTGAAGGTGGTGGCTCGAGCAGTTTTCACGGCCGCAGGCCCCCAGCGTGCCGATCATCTGTGCCTGCTCACGGGGACCTACCGCAGCGAAATTCACCCGAGCGCGGGTATGTGCTCGGAGGTCTGCGATCAGGCTGCCGAGTTCGATGCGTTCCTCGGCGCTGTAACTGACCGTGACCAGGCTCTCGTCAAGCGTGAATTCCACCGCCACGATCTTGACCGGCAGGCCGCGTTCGCGGGCGCGGGCCCGCAACAGCCATTTCAGGTCCTCTCCCTGACGGTACAGCTCGTCCCAACGGGCCAAGTCTTCGGGGGTTGCGGCACGCAGCACGGCGCCGTAGCGGCCCTGGGGATCCGGAGCTCGGCCCTCGCCGCGCACCGTGGCGACCTCGGGCCCGCGTTTGCCCTGTACCACCACACGCGTCCCCACCGCATGCGGCTCTTCGCTGAGCATCGCATGCAGGCGGGGACTGCGTTCGAAGCGGACGGGCAGGACAATCACGTCCCGCAGGATGTCATGCCCGCCGGGGAAGCGTCGAGAGCCGGATTACGAACGGATGAGAAGGAGGAACTCAGTGCCGCTCGGCGATCACCTCGATCTCCACCCGGACGTCTCTGGGCAAGCGGGCCACCTGAACGGTGCTGCGGGCCGGATAGGGCTCTTGGAAGTATTCTGCATACACCGCGTTCATGGCGGCAAACTCGTTCATATCCGCCAGGAACACCGTGGTTTTCACCACGCGGACCAGGTCCGTTCCGGCAGCGGCCAGCACAGCCTTGATGTTATCGAGCACCTGCCGCGTCTGTGCCGCGACGTCACCCTCTACCAGGCTGCCATCGGGCCGCAGCGGAATCTGGCCGCTGGTGATCACCAGATTGCCGAAGGTGGTGGCCTGGCTGTAGGGACCGATGGCCGCGGGTGCGTCTGGGGTCTGAACGACGTCTTTCATAGCCTTACTGTACCCGTGCTCGCCGCTCACCCCGAGGAGTTGCGGACCTCGCGCTCCGGCGAGGGCGCGGCCAGCGCGGCGGGGCGCAACGGAAAACGTCCGGGCCGAGCACGCAGCACCCGCTGGGCAGCGGCCACCCCCAGCAGCAGCGAGACGCCCAGCAGACCGATGAGCAGTCGGGACTCGGGAATCAGCATCACGCCCAGCAGCGTAAAATAGGCGACAATCAGAAGCACGTAGGTGAGGGGACTGCTGCCCCGTTGGGCGTTCAGCAACGCGTCCACATAGAGGGGGCCTTCCCCCTGGCGAACCGGCAGGGCGTAGTGCGGCAGGCGCTGATCTTGCAGCACGTCCACCACAACGGCGGTGATGTTGTCTGGACCTCCCGCAGCGTTGGCAGCCCCCACCAGGGTCCGTACAGCCTGGTCGGGCGTCTGGGCCCGGGTCAGCAGGTCGAGCAGGGCGCCGTCAGAAAGAACTCCGCTGAGGCCGTCACTGCATAGCAGCAGGCGGTCCCCGGCGGCGACCGGCAGGCCAAACAGTTCCAGGCGCACCCGCTCCTCGCCGCCCAGGGCGTTACTCACCACGCTGCGCCACTGGTGGTGGCGGGCCTCCTCCTCGGTGAGGTTTCCTAACCGAACCTGCTCGGCCACCCAGGAATGGTCGTCGGTGAGGCGGTAGAGTTCTCCGCCCCGCAGCAGATACGCCCGCGAGTCCCCCACATGGGCAAGGAGCGCTGCCCCCCGGTCGATCAGCAGGGCAAGCAGCGTGGTGCCCATCCCGACGTATTCGCCGACCGCGTGCCGCAGCACCGCCAGGTTGGCAGCCTGTACCGCCTGAGCGAGGCGCACGGGCGGCGAGCCGCGTCCCTCCAGGTAGTGCTGGCTGAGGGTATCAAGCGCGAGGTTGGCGGCAAGTTCGCCCGCCGCGTGTCCGCCCATGCCGTCCGCCACCGCATAGAGCCCCCCCTGCGGCAGGTCGAGGGCCAGGGCAGCATCCTGATTCACGCGGCGCTGACGCCCCACATCCGTCAGAATCCCGGAGGACAGGGGGGGCGTCGCGTTGGCGCGCATGTGAACAATATAAGGGAAGGGCTTTTTGCCGGGGGAGCACATTGAGAGCCCTTTTCCACCCCAGAGATGGCCCAGACCGCAGGAGCCTTAAGGCTGCACCCTCACTCGGCGATAACGGGCCTGGATGAGACACCACCAGCCGTAGCAGAGGGTGCCCAAAGCCACAACACCCAGCAGCAGGGGTCCGGCAGGCTGCGCGCGCAGCCAGGAAAACACCTCCGCGATCCCCCGCACGCTCCCGGCACGGCCCCGCCACGCGGCGAGCAGCAGGAACACCGCGATGATCGCCAGCACCACGCCCCGCGCCGCGATCCCCACCTGCCCGACGCGCTTGACCAGCTCGGCAGAGCGGGTGCCCAGCTCGGTCAGGGCCATCCGCTTCATAAACCTAGCGCCGGAGGCGCTGTAGAACGCGCTCCCGGCCACGGCCAACAGCACCAGGCCAGCCAGGGCAAGCAGGACCTGTCCGCCCGGCCAGTCCAGCACCTGCCGGGCCACCTCCACCTCACGGTGCTCGTCCCGCCGAGCATGTCCGGTCCAGGCCAGCCGCACTGCAAACAGCGCCAGACCGCTGTTGGCTAGAGCGCTCAGCAGGTACCCCGCCCGCTTCGCCAGCCCCCGAGCGCCCCGGCCCTGGTGTTCGGGGTCGAGGAATGCCCGTATCAGTTGCCACAGCGCGTACCCCAGAAGGCCCAGGGCAAGCAGCCAGAGCAGGGGGGTCCCCAGCGGCAGATCCTGAAGGCGCAGCAGGGCCCCCTGCGTATCCGCCGCGACTCCGCCCCAACCCAGCACGACACTCAGCGCGAGCACGCCGATCACCCCGTATATGACGCCCTTGCTGACATAGCCAAAACGCGCCAGGGCCTCCAGGCCCGGTGCCGCGTAGGCCGCAGCCTCCTCTGCACCCGCCTCACGAGAACTCGCCATGATCCGGTTATTCCCCCGTGCGCGCCCGACGTTTCTGGTACGCGCCGGTGAGCAGCTCCGCGATGTACTCGCGGGTAAAGGGCATGCCGCTCGCCTCGGCAGCGGCGATCTCGGCGTCACGGTTGTACGTGAGGCGCACAAAGGTCGCGCTGTAGGAGGGGCTGTGCGGATCGAACTCCAGAATCAGGTAGCTGGGCAGCGTGCTGTCGAGGGGGTTACCGACCGAGCCCGTGTTGATGAGGGGGCGGCCCTCTACGTCGAGCAGCAGCGTCTCGTGGACATCGGCATACACCAGGGCGTCGGCCTGTACCCCTAGGCCAAACTGCGGGTTGGGCGCAAACGCTTCCAGTTGTTCGCCCAGGCTGGAATGCGGGTACAGGCGGTGAAAGAGACCTTTGGAGCTCGCGTGGACAAAGCGCCACCACGCCCCGCCGAACTGCTCCTCAATCCCGTAGGGAAGCCCCGCCAGGTACGCCAGCTGCCCCGCCGTCAGCTTGGAGCGCGGCCACAGGTCTTGGGGCCGGTTGGTCGCGCCCGCAACGCGCGCGTCCCAGTTGCCCTGAATCACCCGCGTCGCGTGCGCCTGCGTCCACTCGACCACCTCGCGCGGACGCGGTCCCTTGCCAACCAGGTCGCCCAACACCCACAGTTCAGAAATCCCCCGCCGCTGCACGTCCGCATGTGCGGCCAGCGTCGCCTCCAGGTTGGCGTGCAGGTCCGCGAGAACGGCCAGACGGATCATGAGCGGAGTCTAACGCAGCGAGCAGAGCGGGCCCGGCGAAGCTGAAGGAAGGAATTAGGGGGCGGGGATGCAGCCAGGATGCCTCAACGGGTGCCTACAGCCCCCCCCGCGGGTTCACGTCCACCCGCACCCGCGCCGTCCAGCGGCGATCCAGGGTAGCGAGGAGCTGCGCCAGGCGGGCGTCGTCGCGGGCGCGCAGCAGCAGGTGGTAGGGGTACACGCCGCGCAGCCGGGCGACCGGGCTGGGGGCGGGGCCAAGCACTTCCCCGGCGGTCGCCCCCGCGCCGTGCAGCGCGTCAAAGACTTCCTGCGCGGCGACCTTCGCCCGCTGCGGATCACGGGCCGCCACCTCCACCTGCGCAAGACGGGCGTGTGGAGGATAGCCCAGGGCGGCGCGGGCGCGTTCCTCTGCGGCGGGGTAGGCCAAGGCGTCGCGGCCCTCGACCATCACCCTCAGGGCGGGGTGGTTGGCCTGGAAAGTCTGCACGACGAGGAGGGGTGCGCGGGTGGGATGCCACTCGGCAAGCTGGCGCAGCAGGCGGTGGTAGCGTTCGGAGGCGCGAAAATCCGAGACGTTCAACCAGGTATCTGCCAGGGTCACGCCGATCAGGGCGAGGTTGGGAGGCGCGTCCTTCGAGAGCAGCAGCTGGGTGCCCACCACAACGCCGCTCTCACCGGCAAAGAGGGGAGAAAGGTCATCCTGGCGGTCGCGGTCGTAGCGGAAGACGGGAAGGCCGGGAGCGAGGCGCGCCACCTCGGCGGCGATCCACTCGGTCCCGGGACCGCGGGCCTGCCACATCCGTTCGCCGCAGGCGTCGCAGCGGTCAGGCAAAGCCTCGTGGTAGCCGCACTGGTGACAGGTGAGCTGGCGGGCAGCCTGGTGAAAACGCAGCGGCACGTCACAGTGGCGGCAGTGCGGCGTGTGCTCGCAGCTCGGGCAGCGCAGCAGGGCCGAGTATCCCCGGCGGGGAGCGAGGAGCGCCGCCTGCCGCCCGCGTTCCCGCACCTGGCGCAAGAGCCGCGTGAGGTCGTGGCTGAGGGGATACCCCAGGTCGCCGGGCGTGAGGTGCGCGCTGGAGAGCGGCCCAAGTTCCGGCTGTTCGGGCGGGTTGGCGTAGTCCACAACGTGCACCCGGGTCCTCGGGGGGGGCAACAGCGCACCGGGAAGAGGCACGCTCTCGGCGGCGGGGACGCTTCCGACCAGGGCGAGGGCGGCACCGTGCGCGGCGGCGACGCGAGCAGCCAGGTCCGGAATAAAGGCGCGGCTCCCCCCCGCGAGCTTGTAGGCGTCGCTGCCCTCCTCCAGCAGGAGGACCAGGGCGGGGTCCGCGAGCGGCGCGGTGAGCGCCAGGTAGCTGCCGATGACCAGCCGGGCCGCGCCGGAACGAATCAGGTGCCAGGCGTGTTCGCGCTGCGCCGCATTCAGGCCGCCGCTGAGCTGAACGGCCCGAGTTCCGGCGGGAACGGCCAGGCCGGAGAGGCCCTCCCAGGCGCGGCGCAGGGTCGCGTGGTCGGGCGCGAGCACCAGCACTCCGCGCCCCTGGGTGAGCAGCCGGGCCACCCGCGGCGCGAGCGTGCGGAAGCGGGACGCGGGCCGCCCGCCATGAAGCCGCCAGGCCGGGGCTTCCGGCAGACGGTCGGGGTCGGAGGTGGTCCAGTTCGCCTGCGGCTCGGGAAGGGAGGGGGGAGGCGCGGGTTCCTGCACGGTGTCCGCCCAGCCACGCAGGGCCAGCGTGCCCGCGAGCGTGGGCGAGAGGGGAATGCCGTCGGCGGACGCACCGCTGGCCCAGTCGCTCAGCGTCTCCACCGGGCCGCGCTCCCGCAGCCAGGTCCAGGCGGGGGGTGGAGGCACCTCCTGCGGCACGTACTGCGCTCCACCCGCCTTCAGCACGTTCGTCACCACACTCGCGCTCACACCCGCGCCGCGGGCCCAGGCACTCAGGTTGTCCTGCGGACCGTGCGCCTCCAACCACGCCCACGCGGCCCGGCCCTTGGGCGTGAGGCCCGCGGGCGGTTCCGCTGCGGCCTGTAGGACGGTCACGGTGCGGGCCGCAGCGGGCACCTCCGCCAGGGGCCGGGCCCGCACCACGCTCCGGGTGCGGACGGTGGGCCAAAACGCCTCCTCCAGCAGGCCCTGCTCGCGGATGGCGTCGAGGAGGGGCGGCGCAAAAGCTCCCGCGTCCGTCCAGATCGTCGTGGGCACGTGACGGGCAAAGGCGCTGAGATCCGCGCCCGGTACCGCCCGCACCCGGTGTTCGACCCGCGCTTCCCACCCCGTGCCCAGCAGGTCACTCCAGACCAGTCCGGCCGGAACCCGAGCGTCGCGCGCCCAGGCGCTGATGGCCTGTACGGTAGCGGGGGGAACCCAGGGGCCTTCCTCGTCATCGAGGACATGCACGGCCTCGCGCAGGCGGTGGGAGGAGCGGCCTTCTCCCTCTCCCACCACCAGGCCAGCGGCGAGTTCGCCCCGCCAGGGCACCAGCACGCGGCAGCCCACCGGGACGGCCGCCCCGTACCCGTGCGGCGCGGCAAAGTCGAGCGCAGCCATCGGCAGGGGCAGCACCACCCGCCAGGGCACCGGCGGGCGGGAAGCAGGATCCGGCGTCACGTGCCCGAAGCTAGCGCAGCCGGGAGGAGCCGAGAGGTGGGGTAGACGCCAAAGCGCCGCCACCGCCTGGGGACGGTACGCTGATTCCATGACTGCCAGCCCCGCTGTGCCTGCTCCGCCCTCCCCCGCTCGCCTGGGCCTAGGCCTCGCGCTGGTGGCCGCGCTGGGCTTTTCCACGCTGGGGATCTGGGGCAAGCTGGGCACCGCGGCGGGCATCAGCAGTTTCAGCCTGCTGGCCTGGCGCTTTGGCCTGGTGGCGCTGGTGCTGCTGCCCCTGGCGGGACGGGGTCTGACCTGGCGGGAGCGCGGGCCCCTCCTCGCTACCGGCGTGCTGTACGCGCTGGCAACCACCTGCTACTTCGGAGCGCTCTCGCGCATCACGGCGGGCACCACAGGGCTGCTGCTGTACCTCGCGCCCGCCTTCGTGATCCTGTTCGGATGGCTGACGGGCCGCAGGCCGGACGCGGCTCGGCTGGGCGCGGTCGCCCTGGCGGCGCTTGGCCTGGGGCTGGTCGTGGGCGTGCCCGGCGCAGGAGACCGCAACCCGCTCGGCCTCGCCCTGGGGGCCGGCGCGGGTGCCCTGTACGCCCTGTACCTGCTCGCCTCCGAGCGCTGGCTGACCGGGGTGTCACCCCTCGCCTCCACCGGGCATATGGCCCTGGTGAGCAGCCTGTATTTTGCCGCGCTCGCCGCGGCCCAGGGCACCCTGCACGCTCCCGGCACCCCCGCGCAGTGGGGCGCGGTTCTCGGCATGGCCGTCCTCGCCACCCTGGTCGCCGTGCCCGCCCTGTACGGGGCTGTTGCCCGCCTGGGTGCTGCCCGCGCCAGCCTGCTGGGGACGCTGGAACCGCTGTTTACCGTGCTGCTCGCCTGTGCGGTTTTGGCGGAGCCGCTGCGGCCAAGCGTGGTGCTGGGCGGAGCATTCATTCTGGGGGGGGCCGTGCTGGCACAGCGGCGCCGGGGCTAAGGCTCACCTCCCCGCCGTATTCTGAACCTGGTTCAACAAGGAGGCAGAATGCGGTTACTTGGTCGGCTGGGACGTGGCCTGCTGTGGTTGATTCTCCTGCTGCTCGCGGCGGCGCTCGCCGTGGTGGTGTGGCTTAAGGTAACGTCGACGCCGCGCACGGCGGGCACCGTGACGCTGGCGGGGCTCCGGGGGCCGGTGACGGTCACGCGGGACGCGTGGGGCGTGCCGCATATCCGCGCGCCAAGCTCGGACGAGGACGCGCTCTTTGCGCTGGGCTTCGTGCACGCGCAGGACAGGGCGTGGCAGATGGACTTCCAGCGCCGCGTGGCGCAGGGGCGGCTGGCCGAGGTGCTGGGCGAAGCCGCGCTTCCTCAGGACCGGTTCCTGCGAACCTGGGGCTTTTACCGCGCGGCGCAGACCGCGCTTCCGGCCCTGTCGGAGCGGTCGCGGCGGATGGTACGGGCCTACACCGCGGGTGTGAACGCGGGCCTGAGGCAGGGCAAGGTCGCCCCCGAGTTCCGCATCCTGGGGTACACGCCCGAACCCTGGACGGAGGTGGACTCCATCGCTTGGAGCAAGCTGATGGCCTACGATCTGGGCGGCAACTGGGAAGAGGAGATCCTGGGGATGCGCGCCGTCAAGCGCCTGGGCCGGGAGGGCCTGGATGCCGTGCTGCCCCCCTACCCGGCCAGCGGCCCCACCATCCTCAGCCGGGGAGAACTGGGGAGAAGCGGCCCGGCTGTGCCCGCGGCGGATGAGACGGCAGTCCTTCCCGAAGCGACGCTCCGCGCCCTGGAAGCGCACCTCGGCGCCGCTCGTGCGCTGGGGATGGAAGGGGTGCCGGGCAAGGGCAGCAACAACTGGGTGATCGCAGGAAGCCGCACGGCCAGCGGCCAGCCCATCCTGGCCGATGACCCGCACCTGGCCCTCACCAGTCCGATGCTGTGGTATCTGGCGGACATACAGGGACCGCAGCTCAGGGCGATCGGCGCGACCATCCCGGGGCTGCCCGGCATCGTGATCGGGCGCAATGAGCGCGTTGCCTGGGGCGTCACCAACGTCAACCCCGACGTGCAGGACCTCTACATCGAACCCGCAGACGCGAGGCTCACCGAGCGCACCGAGATCATCCGGGTCAAAGGCGGAGAGGACGTCCGCCTCACCATCCGCGAGAGCGAACACGGCCCGATCATCAGCGGCGTCGGCGCGGGCGAGGTGGGGCCGCGCGTGGCGCTGAAGTGGACGGCGCTGCAACCCGGAGACACCACCCTGGACGCCTTTTTGGAGCTGAACTACGCGCAGAACTGGTCCGATTTCGTCAGGGCCCTCAAGAAGTACGTGGCCCCCAGCCAGAACTTTGTCTACGCCGATGTAGAGGGCAATACCGGCTACTACGCGCCTGGCCGGGTGCCCATCCGCCGGGGCTGGGACGGCTCCCTTCCGGTGCCTGGCGACGGCTCGCGGGAATGGCAGGGCTTTATTCCCTTTGAGGAGCTGCCCCATACCTTGAATCCTGCCGACGGGCTGGTTGTCACGGCAAACAACAAGGTGGTGCCGGAGGAGTACCCCTATCTCCTGGGCAATCGCCGCAACTGGGCCGAGCCCTACCGCGCCCAGCGCATCACCGACCTGCTCACGGCCCGGACCAGCAGGCTCACCGTGGAGGACGTGCGGCAGGTGCAGCTCGATACCTTTAGCCTGGTGTGGCGCGACCTCAAACCCTTCCTGCTGGGCACGCTGCCCAGCGGAGACCTCAGCCGTCAGGCGCTGGAATGGCTGCGCGACTGGGACGGCAACATGCGGACCGACCGCGTTCAACCGACGATCTTTGAGGCGTGGCTCGCCGAACTTCAGACGATGGCGCAGGACGAACTCGGAAACGAGACGCGCCTCAATAGCCTCGCGGTGCTGAACCAGCTTCGGCAGGACGGCGAGCTTTGCCGCAACGAGGCTGCCCACCGGCAAAACTGCGCGGCCGAGCTCCAGGCCAGCCTGAAACGGGCCGTGGAGCGCCTGGCTGCCCGCCTTGGCCCTGATCCCGCAGGGTGGACGTACGGCCGAGTGCACACCGTCGCCAGCCACCACCGCGCCTTTGGGGAGGTGGCGGCCCTGGCCTGGCTCTTTAACCACTCGGTCCCCACTCCGGGCGGCACGAACACCGTGAACGTGGCTCGCCCTGACCCCGAGACGCTGCGGCAGACCCACGGCCCCAGCTACCGCCAGATTGTGGACCTAGGAGACCTCAACAGCAGCCTGTACGTGGGCAGCCTGGGCCAAAGCGGGAATCCCTTCGGCGAACACGTCACCGACCAGCAGCGGCTCTGGGCGGCGGGCGAGTACCTGCCCATGAGCACGGATGAGGAGGACTGGGGGCGAACAACCACCCTGACCCTCCTCCCCCAGCGCTGAGGCGAAGGGCTTAGCCGTGAAAGGGGCAACCCGCTGCGCCCTCCCGCTGCGCCCAGGCGGGCAGCTGGGGGAGGTAGGCGGGCCGCTCGTCCCCGTCCACGTACTGGCGGTGCCAGATGGGGGTGGTGGCGGGCGAAAGGGGCGGAATCAACCACGACCAGCGGCCCCGCACCTCACGTCCCGCCTGGGCCTCCCGCGCCTCGAACTGCACAAACTGCCGCGCCACGCTGTGATGATCGCTGATCCGCACGCCCGCCGCGTCAAAGGAATGCAGCACGGCGACATTCAGCTCGACAAGCGCACGGTCCTGCCAGAGCCGCCGGGGCGAGGCCATCTCCAGGCCCAAGGCCCGCGCCACGGCGGGAAGGGCGTTGTAGCGCCCCTCATCGGCCAGGTTGCGGGCGGCGATCTCGGTCTGCACGTACCAGCCGCTCAAAGGCGCACAGGAGAACGTGAGCCCCCCGACCTCCAGCGCGAACCCGCTCAGCACGGGCAGGGCGAACCAGCGCAGCCCCAGGTCCGCGATGGCGGGGCAGTCGGGGTGGGTCAGCGGCACCTGGGGCGCGGCGTCCGGCGGGAGCTCGTAGAGGCGCACCTGTCCTGCCCCCTCGACCGCGAGGGGCAGCACGTCAAAGGGCGTCCCCGGCCCCCCGGTCCACCCCAGCCGCCGCAGATGCGAGGTGAGGGAAACGTTCTGCGGATCGCCGGTCACTGTCCCGTCCGGGTGGCGGTATCCGGCATAGCGGAGAAGCTGGTCATTGTGGATGCGCACCCCGGGGCCGAAGACGCTGACGAGGGGCCGAACACGCCCCCCGTTGAAAGCGCCGTGCAGGTGGGCGAGCAGGAACGCGAACACATCGTCCGGGCGGGTCACGTGCCGCAGGTCACGGACCTCCAACCCCGCCCAGGGCAGGCGGCCCACGCAGCGGCTGCTGTTGCGCCAGGCGACCCGCGCCCCGTGCGTCAGTTCGTCGGAGGTGAGGGTGTAGCTGCCCGTGCGCGCCACCTCGTCCCGCACCTCACTCAGCCGCGCCGCCAAACCCGGCCGGCGACACTCGTCGTGATAGAGGGTCAGAAAGCGCTCGGCTTCCGCGAGCAGGCGAGCGGGCGGCGCACCTTGGGAAAAGGCGGCAGTCATCCCTCATCCTTTCGCCGCGCTTCCCGGCAAATGTCCCCTAGGACGCCTCGCCGTGGAGGGTGAGCAGCAGCCGCCGCGCGCCCCCGTCCTTTCGGTGCTCGCACAGGTAGATGCCCTGCCAGGTGCCCAGCGCCAGCTGCCCGCCCCGCACGGGCAGGGTGAGGCTGGAGCCGAGGAGGCTGGCCTTGATGTGCGCGGCCATGTCGTCGGGGCCTTCCAAGGTGTGCTCGAAGGGCGGCCAACCGTCGGGCACGAGGTGGTTGAACAACCGCTCAAAGTCGCGCCGGACATCGGGTGAGGCGTTCTCGTTGAGGGCCAGGCTGGCGGAGGTGTGCTGAATCAACACGTGCAGCAGGCCCACCTGCACGCGGGCGAGTTCCGGCAGGGCAGCCACCACCTCCCGCGTGATGAGGTGAAAGCCGCGCGGAAAGGAACGGAGGCGCAGTTCGTGCTGAACCCACATGGGCAAAGGGTAGCGCGCCTTGTCTCCGGCGCTCATCCTGGACCGTTACCCTGCGAACCACGCCATGCGACGTCTTCTCATCCCGGCCCTGTCCACTGTGCTCATGGTCACCCCGCCCGCCGAGGCCCTCTCCTCCCTCACGCTGCCCGTCACCGTGCCCCTTGCCGGAGTGCAGGAGGCCGCCAACACGCGCGTTCCCGCCGAGTTCGCGCGCCTGAACGAGACGCGTGAATTCCTGGGCGGCCTGCTGAGGGTGAAGCTCACGGGCGCGGTCACCCGAACCGGGCCTGTCCGCGTGAAACCCGCGCCGGAGGGAGACGCGCTCATCGTGAGTGTCCCCCTCCGCGCCGACTTCCGGGCCGAACCGGCGGGCCTGGGTTCCTTGCTGACCCGGGACTTCGGGGGCGCGGCGACGGTCAGCCTGCGGGTGAAGCCGTTGGTCACCCCCGCATGGGAGGCGGGAGCACAGGTGACTGGAGACGTCACCTGGACGGACCCGCTGAGCGTAGACCTCACCCAGGGCGTGCGGGTGAGCGTGCAGTCGCTGGTCGAAGGGCAGGTGCGCGCGGAGCTAGACCGCGTGGCAGCCGATGTGGCGCGGGCCGTGCGCGAGGGAGCCAACCTGCGGGCACGGGCGGGAACGCTGTGGGCCCGGGTGCAGCAGCCCTGGGCCCTGCCCACCCCCGACCCGGCCTACGCCCGCGTGACGCCCCGCAGCCTGACCGTCAGTCCTCCGCGCTTTACCGGTGACGCGCTGAGGCTGACGGTGGGCGCGACCTTTGACCTCATCGCCGGGCTGGGCCGCGCCCCCACCCCAACGGCCACACCGCTTCCCGCGCTCAACGTGGCCGCGCCGCCCACCTCTGGGGTGGACCTGAGGTTGCCGGTGCGCCTGCCCTACCCGGAACTGTCCCGAGCAGCCACCCGCGTGGCCGGACAGCGCCCCTTTCCGCTGCCGGTGCCCCTCTCCCCCACCCTGCGGGTGGAGCGCGTGACGCTGACCCCGCGTGGCGGGAAGCTGAATGCCGCGGTCAGCGTCACGGTGTCCGGGCCTCTGGGGCTCAACGTTCGGGCCACCGCCGACGTCTCCGGAACGCCCACCCTCGACCCGACGGGCCGAGTGCTGACCCTGCGCGGCGTCACCGTCACCACCCGCCGGGAGGGCCTCAGCGGACGGGTGATCGGCTGGCTGGCCGACAAGCGGGCCCAGGCCTACCTGGCGCGAGCCGCTCGCTTTGACCTCACGCCCTCACTGGAGCGGGTGCGGGGACAGGTACAGTCACGCCTCCCCTTCACACCCGTGCCGGGCGTGGAGCTTGCGGGCACGGTCGGCCCCCTGCGGCTGACGGCCCTTCAGGTCACCCCGGAGGCCCTGGTCGTGACGGCGGCGGCGGGCGGGGAGCTGCGGGGAACGGTGAACGCGGCGAAGCTGCGCTGAGGCGAGGACCTCTAGCGCCGTCCAAAGGGGCCGTTGCCGCTTCCCAGCACGGTACTGCGGCCCACATCCGCGCCGCGACCCGCGCCTTCCCGGCCCGTGCCGTGGCCGCCCCCAGCGGGCGGCGCGTGAGGGGCGCTCCCGGTTCCCGCGCCGGGGTCGCCCGCCAGGCGGGCAAACTCCTTGGGGTCCACGGCACGCTCTACCCCGGTGTCATAGCTGATGAGGCGGCGGCGATAGAGCCCCGCGAGGTAGGCGTCCATCGTCACCATCCCCTCGCGCGCGCTCGTCTGCATGGTGGAAACGATCTGGTAGGTCTTGCCCTCGCGGATCAGGGCCCGCACGGCGGGATTGGCGATCAGGAGTTCGTAGGCCAGCACGCGGCCGAGGCCGTCCGCACGCGGCAGCAGCTGCTGCGTCATCACGGCGACAAGGTTGTTGGCGAGCTGCACCCGCACCTGCTCCTGCTGCTCTTCGGGAAACACGTCGACAATCCGGTCGATGGACTCCGGCGCGGAGTTGGTGTGCAGGGTGCCCATCACCAGGTGCCCAGTCTCGGCGGCGGTCACCGCAGCCTTGATGGTCTCGTAGTCGCGCATCTCGCCCACCAAGATCACGTCGGGGGCCTGGCGCAGCGCGGCGCGCAGGGCGTCATTGAAGCTCATGGTATCCGCGCCAACCTCGCGCTGGTTCACGATGCTGCGCTTGTGCAGGTGCATGAACTCGATGGGGTCCTCGATGGTTACGATGTGCAGCTTCTTGGTGCTGTTGATGTGGTCGATCATCGCGGCGAGCGTGGTGCTTTTGCCCGAGCCGGTGGGGCCGGTGACCAGGACCAGGCCACGCGGGGCGTTCGCGATCTCGATCACCTGCGGCGGCAAGCCCATCTCCTGCACGCTCCGGATCTGGGTGGGAATCAGGCGCAGAACGCCGCCCACGAAGCCGCGCTGCATAAAGGCGTTCACGCGAAAGCGCGCCTTTTCGCCCAGCGCAAAGGAGAAGTCAAGCTCACGGCGTTCTTCAAAGATTCGCTGCTGGCGCTCGTTCATCATCGAGTACATCAGCTTGCGGGTCTCCGGAGCGGTGAGCGGGGAAACGCCGTTCGTCTCGTAGGTCCCCTGGAGCTTGTACTGCGGCGGCAGGCCCACCGTTAGGATGACGTCGGACGCGCCCTTTTCGGCGGCGAAATGCAGGATGTCGGCTATGTCGGGGGCAGTCTGGGTCATAACAAACCTCGGGGGATGAACACTAGTTGCTGGTCACCGCCAGCACCTCTTCCAACGTGGTGAGGCCCGCCAGCGCCTTTTCGATTCCGTCTTGGCGCAGGGTGCGCATGCCGCTCTCCGTCAAGGCCACGTCACGCAGCTCGGTGGCGGTCTTGCCCGCACCGATCGCCCGGCGCAAAGCGTCATCAATCACCATCAGCTCGTGAATGCCCATGCGGCCCTTGTAGCCGGTGCCGCCGCAACGCTGGCAGCCGGTGCCGCGCATCAGCACCGCGCCACGCATCTCCGTCTCGCTCAGGCCCAGGCGGCGCAGCACCTCGGGGTCAGCGTTGGTGGGCTGCTGGCACTCGCTGCACACCCGGCGCACCAGCCGCTGCGCGAGCACACCCACGACCGAGGCGGAGATGTTAAAGGGCTCCACGCCCATCTCGGACAGGCGGGTGATCGCGCCGGGAGCGTCGTTGGTGTGTAGGGTCGCCAGCACCAGGTGGCCGGTGAGGGCCGCCTCGGTCGCGATCTTGGCCGTCTCGGTGTCGCGGATTTCCCCCACGAAGATGATGTCCGGGTCCTGCCGCAAAAAGGCGCGCAGAGCGCGGGCAAAGGTCATGCCCGCCGCCTCGTTCACCTGCGACTGCACGATGCCGGGGATCTCGTACTCGATGGGGTCCTCGATGGTGGTCGTGTTTTTCTCGGGCCGCGCGATGCGCTTGAGGGTCGAAAAGGAGGTAAAGGACTTGCCCGACCCCGTGGGCCCGGTGATCAAAAAGATGCCGTTGGGCTTTTCCACCACGTCCAGGTAACGCCTGTAGTTGTACTCCGAAAAGCCGAGCTGCTCGACTTCGGGGATGTTTTCCGCCTTTTGCAGCAGGCGCATCACGGCCTTTTCGCCGTACACGGTGGGCAGGGTGGAGAGGCGCAGGTCCAGGTCAATGCTGCCCTTGCGAAAGCGGATGCGCCCGTCCTGCGGCATCCGCCGCTCGGCGATGTCGAGGTGACCCATGATCTTGATGCGGGCCAGAATGCTCTGCGCGCTCCCCTTGGGCAGCTCGGGCTGCTCGCGCAGCGCGCCGTCCACTCGGTACCGTACCCGCACCGCCGTCGCCGTCGGCTCGATATGAATATCCGACGCCTCCTGAAGGGCTGCCTCGCGGATCAGGTTGTCTACGACCCGCACCACGGCGTTGTCATCTAGGCCCGCCGTGAGGTCGAGTTCTTCCTGCTTTTTCGCCTCGCGGCTCCGGCTCTCGGCGATCAGGCGCTGGTTCAGGTTCGCCATATCCTGATTGCCGAAGTAGCGCTCGATCAGCCGAATGATGTCCTTTTCCGCCATCACCGCCGGGACGATGTCGCGCCCGGTGATGAGTTTCAGGTCATCAAGCGCAAAGACGTTGCGCGGGTCTTTCATGGCGACCACCAGCGCCTCGCCCTGAAGACGCACAGGCACCACCACGTAGCGCCGGGCTGTCGCCTCGGGCACCATCAGCGCGACCTGAGGATCAGGCGGATTCTGCACCGGATCGAGGTACTCGTAGCCGAGCTGCGCAGCGAGGGAACGGGCCAGCATCTCGGGGCTGAGCTTGCCGGACTGCACCAGGGTATCTTCCAGGCGCCCGCCCCCCGCGTTCTGCTTGCGCAGGGCCGCCTCGATCTCCTCAGCGCCCGCAAAGCCGAGTTCGACAATCACTTCGCCCAGCGGCTTGACCTTGCCGCCACGCGCCTGCACCTGAAGGGCTTCGCGCAGCTGCGCGCGCGACAGGGTGCCCTGCTGAACCATCTGTTCGCCCAGCCGAGTGCGCTGCGGGTAGTAGCGCTCGATCAGCGCCTCCACGTCGCGCGGCTTGGCGAGGACAAGCTGCACGGGGCGCCCAACCAGCGCCTCGATCTCCTCCCGGCGGCGGGGATCACTCGTGACCACCGTGATGCCCTGGGCCGTCTCGTCGACGGGCACGGCAGAAAGGCGCAGCGCGTCCGAACGCAGCAGGCTGCCCAGCACGTCCTCACCGGGATGAAAGTCGCGGGGGTTACGCAGGTACACCACGTCCGCCTGCTCGGCCAGCACCTCGTAGAGCTGGTCTTCGGTCAGCACCCCCTGGGCCACCAGCGTGGCGCCCAGGTCGTTCCCGGTCTGCTGCTGCGCGTCAAGCGCCACCTGAAGCTGAGCCTCCGAGATCAGGCCGCGGCGCAGCAGGAGTTGTCCCAGCCGCCCGCCTTCTTGCCCCTTGCCAACCATCTCGGCGGGGGGCACCGGCGTCAACCCCAATTCTGGGTAGTAGGTGGCGATGGCCCACGCCACCTCGTCGCGCAGGGCCTGGTAGGGCTCGATGGTGAGGCCGCTGTCGTCTTCCAGGGCCTCGATCGCCAGGGTGGAGAGGGGGTCGACCAGCGCGACCCGCAGCGTTCCGCCCTCCAGCGCAAAGGGGAAGGCCTGCACCCGTTGGGCGGTTTGCGCCCGAACCGCCGAGAGGGCTTCTATCTCGGGCGTGATCACCAGCAGGTTCACCAGTGGAATGCCCAGCGCCTCCTCGATCGCACGCGCGATGCGTTTCTCACCCACCTGCCCGGAGTCGATCAGGATATCGGCCAGGCGGCCCCCCACCTCCGCGTGGCGCACAAGCGCCTTTTGCAGGTCTGTGTCGCTCACGTACCCCTGTTCGAGCAGAATCGCGCCCAAGCGCCGGTCACCGATCGAGAGTGCCACTGTGTTCCTCCATAGTTCTGCAGTTTTGCCTTGCCTGCGGGCCCCCCTCAGGGCCGCCAGTCGTGTCCGTAACGTTTCAGGACCGCGCGCTCCAGCCGCCGGGCGGCGCGGGTATGCGGCAGGGCGTTCACCGCCAGCGGCCGCACGAGGATGGTGTGCATCCCCGCCAGGTTCCCACCCAGCACGTCGGTGAAGAGTTGGTCCCCCACCATCCCCACCTGCTGAGGCGGCAGCCCAAGCTGCGACAGCGCGCGGCGAAAGGCCCGCGGGTTGGGTTTTCCGGCCATGCCGATGCCCTCAAAGCCCAGCTTCTCGATCCAGAAACGAGCGCGGCGGCTGGTGGCGTTGCTGAGCAGGTACAGCCGGATGCCGGCCCGGCGCAGCTCCGCTGCCCAGTGCATCACGTCCGCGCGTTCCTCGTAGCTCCCGTAGGGAATGAGCGTGTTGTCGAGGTCCAGCAGCAGCCCCCGCAGCCCCCGTGCCGCCAGGAATTCAGGCGTGATGTCGTGGACGTGCGCGATCACGTCGTCAGGGCGCAGCAGGCTCATGCCGTCACCCCCTGTGCGTCGGAAACGGACGGCAGGCCGATCACCGCCCACATCCGCCCGGTCCGGCCCCCGTCACGGCGATAGGAGTAGAAGTCGGGCTCGGTCGAGCAGCGCCCGCTCACCCAGATGTGCTCGGGCCGCAGCCCCGCTGTGAGAAGCGCCGCTCGGTTGGCGCCCGCCAGGTCAAGGTGAGGGCCCTCCGCCCTGTCCAGCACGCACTCACCCAGGCCCGCTTCCTGGAAGCGGCGGGCCACGTCTGCCCCCACCGGGTACCGCTCGCCACAGATACCGGGGCCGATGGCCGCGCGGATCTTTGTGGGCGTAGCGCCCCGTTTCACCATCGCTTCCACAGTGCGCGCCGCGATCCGGCCCAGGGTGCCCCGCCAGCCCGCGTGCGCCGCGCCGACCACGCCCGCCGCCTCATCGGCCAGCAGCACGGGGAAGCAGTCCGCCGTGCCGATGGCGAGGAGCAGGCCGGGTTCGCAGCTGACCAGCGCGTCCCCTTCCTGCACGCCGGGGCGGGCCTCGAGAACGTCGGTTCCGTGAACCTGGTGCAGGCGGGCCACCCGGTCCAGCGCAAAGCCCAGCGCGGCGCAAAGGCGGCGGCGATTTTCTGCGACAGCCTGCGGGTCGTCTTCCCGGTCGTCGAGGTTCAAGCCCGCGTACGCGCCCACCGACACGCCCCCCACGCGGGTGGTGAACGCGTGCGGCACGCCGAGGACGGGAGAACGCAGGAGCATCAGAAGGTCAGTATCGCTGGACATCTCTCACCGGATTCTGACGGGTTGCAGGCGCGGAGTGGGCCCGCCGTTTGCACCCACTTCAGCACTTCCCGCCGCGACATTGCTACAGTCGCCACCATGAGCTTGACTGTTGATCTGTCCAGCAAGACCGCCCTGGTGATGGGCGTCGCCAATGCCCGCAGCCTGGGCTGGGCCATCGCCCAGCAGCTTCTCGCCGCGGGCTGCCGGGTGGGCTTTTCCTACCAGGGCGAGCGCCTCAAACCCGAGCTGGAAAAGCTCACCGCCGGGCACCCGGGCACCTGGATCCAGCAGGCGGACGCGACGAGCGAGGCGGACATGACGGCCCTCTTTGCCCGCGTCCGCGAGGAGTTCGGGCACCTCGACTACCTGGTGCATTCCATCGCCTTTGCGCCGCGCTCCGCGATGGAGGGCCGCTTTATCGAGACGACGGCGGAGGACTGGAACACGGCCCTCAACGTCAGCGCCTACACGCTGGTGAGTGCGGCCCGACACGCCGAACCGCTGCTGCGCGAGGGCGGCGCCGTGGTGAGCCTCACCTACCACGCCTCACAGCAGGTGGTGCCCAAGTACAACGTGATGGGTGTGGCCAAAGCCGCGCTGGAGGCCGCGACCCGCTACCTGGCCGGCGACCTGGGCAAGCGGGGCGTCCGGGTCAACACCATCAGCGCTGGAGCCATGCGGACCGTCGCGGCCCGCTCGATTCCCGGCTTCAGCGGTCTGTACGACGAGGCGGGCCGCCGCGCTGCCCTGGGCCGCCACGCCACCCCCGAGGAGGTCGGCAAGCTGGGCCTGTTCCTGCTCTCCGACCTGGGCAGCGGCGTCACCGGGCAGACGGTCTACGTGGACGCCGGGGCCAGCATCATGACCATGCCGCTGGAGTGACCGCCTGCGCCCTGTCCCGCACCCGGACCGCTCCTTTCCTGAGCCGTTCTTCAGGTGTCTATGTCGCTGGTGAGAGAAGGCGCGGTTCGGGGCAAGGCGCGCGCTACAGTGGCGGACGTGACGTGGCTGAAGCCGGTGAGCATTGACCCTAGCGCGCAGGCGGCATTTGACGAGTTTCTGCGTGACCTGGAGGCCCGCCTTGCGGACCCGGCCACGGACCGCTTTGTCCTGGCCCGCGAGGTGCTTTCGCAAGCGATGTACGGCCGCCCGTACGAGCAGCTCCTCGCGGATGCCCCCCTCGCGGCCCTGAACCTTGACGCGCGCAACGTGACCTTTGAGGCCGAGTACTACATGGCGACCGACCCGGAGAAGTTCACCCGGGTCAAGCCGCTGCTGTGGCTGTGGAAAAACCTCGACCTCACCCCCATCGGCCAGAACCCGGTCACCGGAATTCCGGTGCGGCGGGTGCTGGCCGAGCGGATCTTTAAACGGGTGGGGCGCAACTTCAAGTGCTGGCAGAACGTTGAATTCAGCGTCGGGTACAACATGGAGGTGGGCAACGACGTCGTCGTACACCGCTACGTTCTGCTCGACGACATCGGCGGGATCGAGCTGCACGACAACGCCTCGATCAGCGACTACGTGAACATCTACAGCCACACCCATTCCGTGCTCGACGGCCCGGACGTGACGCTGCGCCGCACCGTCATCGGCCGGGGCGCGCGCATCACGTATCACTCCACAGTGCTGGCGGGCAGCGTGGTGAGTGATGACGCGATGCTCGCCACCCACGCCCTGCTGCGCGGCGACATTCCCCCACACGGCATCGCGATGGGCGTGCCCGCCAAGATCACCCGCTACAAACTGCGCGATCCGCAGCCCTACGAGGTGGATGCCCGCACCCATCCGCACGACCCCGGGCGCAAGGCCAACCCGGCCTTTCCCGACCCCACACCCAACCAAACCCGTCGGCCCACCCCCAAAGAGATGGGCGAGAGCTAAAGCTCCGGGCGCATGCCGCAGAAAGCCACCAGCGCCGGAGCGTTTCGTGAAGAGATGTGGAACCGTCTGGCGGCCACCCGGGTGGCGGCCTTTCCCCTTCCGCCGCACGGGCATCACCCCAACTTCGTCCGAGCGAGGGATGCGGCGCGGCACCTCCTCACCCATCCCGAGGTGGCGGGGCTACACACCCTGATCGTGGGACCAGAGCGGGCCCTGCTGCCGCTCCGCAAGCTCGCGCTGGCGGCGGGAATCACCCTGTATGTGCCCCACCAGCAGAGGGAGGGTTGGTACTGGCGTCTCATCGACCCTGCGGGAGCAGCCCTGTCTCACCTCAGCGCCGTGGGCGAACCGACGTTGAGGCCGGAGGGGGCGCAGGCAGCGGTCCTTGCCTGCGTAGCTGCGGACCGCCGCGGGGGAAGGCTGAGTAAGGGCTTCGGCTGGGGCGCGCGCGGTCTGGGGCTCGGCCTGCCCGAATACACGCTCGCGCACCCGCTGATGCTCCTTGACCGGCTGCCCTGTGCTGCTGACTCGCGGGTACGGCTGATCGGAACGCCCGGCGGAACCACCGAAGCAGCAAACCTTACACTGAGTCCATGAGCAAGCGCAGCAGAGTCTTTGTGCCTGCGGTGGTGACGGTCGCCACCGTTGGCGTTGCCGCTGGAGCCGCCTACATGGCCCGCTACCGCAGGGATGACGTGAAGGAATTCTTCGTCGCCCAGGCGCTGGAGCGGCCCGCCGGTCGCATGAGCTACGCAGAACTCGGACAGAGCCTGGAACGCAGCGGCATTCTGCTCGCGCAGCGGGCGGCCCGCGCCGCCGATACGGACGTGAACCGGGGAATTCTGACCCATATCATCGGGATCGAGCGCTGGGGACAAAACCGGCTGCGGGTAGCCCTGGGCCAGCAGGCTTTTGTCCGGGACGAGCATCACCCCTACAAGCCCGGCGCGGGGACCACCCTGCGCGAGCTGCAAGCGCTCCTCTCACAGACGCGCGCGCAGACGGTCGAGCTCGCCTGGAGGCTGCACGACGCCCCCCCACCCGAGGGCACGACCGTCGAGCACAATGGCCTCGGTCCCCTCACCCCCAAGGGCTGGCTGCGCTACCTGACCCAACACGCGGACATCGAAAGCCGCCGGCTGCGCGGCGCCAAAGAACACCCGGCGCTGGGCGAGTAGGCGAGCTGCCCCCGCCCAGAGTTCTGTAAGAGCCGGACCGCTAGAGTCACCGGCATGAGCGTCTTGCAGGCCCTCCTGGGCGTTATGGTGAGAGCAGGAGCAAGCGATATTCACCTGCGGGTGGGCAGCGCGCCCGCGGCCCGGGTCAATGGGGAGATCGTGCGCTTCGGCGAAGATCGCCTCGCTCCAGAACACGTCGAGGCCTTTGCCCGCGAGATGATGAGCCGTCCCGGCCAGTGGGACGACTTCCGGATGCGCCGTGACGCGGACTTTGCCTATGGCGTTGCCGGACTGGCCCGCTTTCGTGTCAACGCCTACTACCAGCGCGGTTCTATCGGCCTGATCATGCGCGTGATCGAGGAAAAGCCCATTCCCAGCTTCGCTGAGCTGGGCTTGCCCGTCGCCACCTTCGAGGCACTTGCTGCCCACGAGCGGGGACTGATTCTCGTGACCGGACCGACCGGGAGCGGCAAAACGACCACCCTGGCTTCCCTCATCGACCACATCAACGCCACCCAGGCCGTCAACATCGTCACCCTAGAAGATCCCATCGAGATCCTGCACCGCGACAAAAAAGCCATGGTCTCCCAGCGAGAACTGGGCACGGACACCCTCACCTTCGCTTCTGGTCTGCGCGCGGCCATGCGCCAGGATCCGGACGTGATCCTCATCGGCGAGATGCGCGACAAAGAAACCGTGGAGGCCGCTCTAAGCGCCGCGCAGACCGGTCACCTGGTGTTTTCTACCCTGCACACCCTCGACGCCATCCGGACCGTCAACCGCATCATCGACTTTTTCGCCCCCCACGAACGCGACCAGATTCGCCTGGGCCTGGCCGAAAGCCTTGTCGGCGTGGTCAGCCAGCGCCTGCTGCCCCGCCTGGGCGGTGGCCGAGTGCTGGGCATGGAAATCCTGCTGGGAACCCCACTCGTGCGCGACTGCCTCAAGGACCCGGACCGCACCGACGACATCAAACAGGCGCTGCTTGAAGGCGGCCTGCACGGCATGCACACCTTTGACCAGCATCTCGCTCGTCTTGTCCAAGAGGGCCTCCTGAGCGAGGCGGACGCCCTTCAGGCCGCCACCAGCCCCCACGAGGTCAGGATCAGCCTGATGCGGCAAAAGTTCGCCTAGAAAAGGCCTTACAGGCTTTTCTCTTGACTGAGGGCAGGGAAACGGGCTGATGGGAGGTTGTGGGGTGCCCCCTCAGCCCCCGGCCCTTTTGAACCCAGATTCCCAATGGGCGTGACCAGAAGCGCATCCATTATGGGCATCACTCTGGACGGTCGTCCTGGTTGGCCTCCTGTCCAGACCAGAGAACATCCCGGCGCTCTCTCAATAGCTGCAAGGGTAGCGCGAGGTGCTGTGTCGTCACCTCGCGCTGGACCGCATACCGCAACAGGCCCTGATCTACCGCTTCTTCTGGTCTCTGGCCGACCATCTCGCCCAGCGCCAGACCGCCCGATTGGCCGGGGTCAAAGCCCAACATCCTGGGGCGCATGAGAAGCTCGTCCTCTCGGAAAGGGCAAGGTGCTCAAGGGGAGTGAGCGAGAGGGCCAGGCGGGACGACACGAGGCCAAAGGTATGGGGGAACTGCTGGAGACGATCACCGCCGTCTTGGGCTCCAACTGGCTGCTGACGTTGAACGCCTCCACCGAACGCGGCTTCAGCGCCCAGGTGGTCCAGGTACCTCGTCCCCCTCAAAAACAACGTCAAAGAGAAGGCATGGCCGTCTTAGCCTTCAGCAACCTCGTACAGAACGGGGTCACGGACGTGGAACGCCAGTGGGGCACTGAACACCGCAGTCATCACCGCGATACCGTGTGAAGATCGCTGCCGCTTGCGAAAGGGGCTTAGGGACGCGCAGTCCTTAATGGCGTGGTCCTGGCCCTGTTGACCTCACGGACGCGTCATGTCACCGCGCCCGTTCACCCTGAACTGGGTTGAGACAAAAGCCTGGTCAGGGTGCGGTAACGGTCATGGTCATGGTGAGGGTACCGGAGTACGTCCCAGCGGGGACACGCTGACCAGACGCAATGCGGAGGGTGGGCGTGAATTCGGCGCTGGCGGAGGACGTGCCATTCACGCTGAGCTGCTGACTGTACAGAGCCGTTCCCCCAGTGCCATCCCCCCAGACCAGGCCAGAGGGCAGGAGAAGCGAGTAGGCCAGGGCCGACCCAGCCGCTGTCCCCTGTCCGGTGAGGGAACGCGTCTCTCCTGTGAGCGCCAGGTCTACCCTCACGGTGATTGCTGTATCAGAGGAGCAGGTCACGCTAGCAACCGAACGCGTCGCCTCTACTCCCCCGAGCAGTGTCCAGGTGTACTCGATTCTAGAGATATGGAGTGGGGTCAGCGTGCAGCTGGGGGCAGCCTGAGCCAGTCCAGTTACCCCCAGCAGGGTCAGCGTCAGAATTCTTTTTCGCACGGAATCACCTCCGAGGTCAGGTCCAGGCGTACCGCGCAGCGGCGGGAGCCGTCCTCCTCGCGCAGCACGCCCGCGGCGGCCTCTAGGGGGGGCACGAGGGCCTTGCCTGCCTCATCCGCGAAGAAGAGCTGACCGCCGGGGAGTTCTAGGGTGGCGTAGGCCGCCACCTCGCTGGGGGACCAGCGCAGCTGCACCCAGCGGGAACGAATGAAGTTGCCCTGCCAGTCGTACCGGGAGACGCCGGGGCGCTCCAGCGTAAGGCTCAGGCTGCTCTGGCGGAAACTCACCTCGATGGGCAGATCATCCTCGTTCACCTGGATACGGATGGGTTTCCCGACGCGCAGGCCGGTGAGGACAATGTCGCCGCTGGCGTTCGTGGTGCCCTGGGGTCGCCCGTCCACCTCAATGGGGACCCCGGGCAACCCCGTCTGAAGGATCAGGGCAGAACCGTCGTCGAGATTGGCGGAGGCGCTGGTCTGCCCACCCACCCAGACCACACTGCCCGCAACGCGCCCCGCCACGAGGCCCCCACTGCTGGCCGTAACGCTGCCCGTGACCGCAGGGCGATTGAACTCGTAGCTGGCGGTGAGGTCAAGGGGACTGGTGTACTGGAGCCGCAGGCGGTCCTGACCCAGGATGCGGGTGTACTCCAGGCTGCTGGCCGGACGGCCCGAACCCACCTCCGTGCGAGCGGTCAGGGTACTCTTGGCGTCGAGCAGGGAGCGGCCCTGCACACCGATGCGGTAACGCCCAGCCGTGCTGGCCTCGGCATAGGCGAGGAATGTGGTGCTGCTCTCAGCCTGCCACTGCAGGCTGGCCCGCCCCACCGCGCTCTGATCGAAGTGGTACTCCGCCTGTCCCAGCACGGACACCCCACGCCCCAGGAACGCGCTGCCATCCACGCCCACCCACGACCGGGAGGCGTCTCCCGGTGTCAAGGCGCCGTACACGCCGATGCGATTCGGCCCCAGCACCCGGCTGTAGCGGGCCGAGTACTGCTGCTTCAGCCCCAGGTCACCCTGCCAGCCCAGCGCCACACCAAAGTTGAGGTTCTGCCGGGGGTCGGACCATTGGGCGCTGGCCGTGACCCGCCCGTTTCGGCCCGCTACATCCGCCGTGCCCTGCATCTGAAAGTCCGGAGTGACCAGAACGCTGCCCGCCGCCCGGAAGGTCACCCCGGTCCCCACCATCCAACCCGCCTCGCCCCTTACCGCAAAGCTGCCGGGCTGCACGAGGCTCTGCAGGACATACGTCTGCCGGTGGGTTTCCAGACGAGTGCCGTTGCGCCAGCGAACCTCCACCGTCCCCTGCACGCTGCGGGGGCGCAGTCCGCGAATGGTCAGGTGTCCTGCGGAGGCGGGGAACGACTGCACCGTCTGGCCGTCCAAAAGCACTTCCACGTCGCTGTCCGTGGGGAGGTTTACCTCGATGGGTGGGAGTTCCGCCGCCCGTTCGCTCAGCAGGGAGGCCCGCACCCCGAAGGTCTGCGGCACGCTTCCTCCCCGCCAGAACACGCCAGCGCTCAGGTCCGGGGCAAGCTGCAGGTCGGCACCGGCGGACAGGGTGTGACGGAAGGCGCTGCCACCATACTGCTGCGCGTACCCAGCCTCCACGCTCAGCGGCCCCCGCAGGTACTGCGCGCGCACCTGTCCCCACTCGCGCCCCGCGCTCTGCGGCCCGTTCCACTCGCCGTAGGCATCGTACTGCACGCGAAACAGCGCGAGGTCACTGGAGAGGTCTAGGGGCCTAATCTCCACCGTGTGCGTGCTGGACGGCAAAAGGGTGAAGTTTGCCTCCACCGCCAGCGTCAGCCCCAGCCGGTCCAGACTGAACTTCAGTTCGGGGCGCAGCCGCACATAGGCCTCACCGTCGCAGTCTTGTCGCCCCGCCACATATCCCCGCTCGGACGGGAGCAGCGCCGCCCCGGGCAGCCACAGTCCCTCCGGCGCGAGGTACACCAGTTGCACCCCCCGGTCCGAGCCGCCCACCGTCGTCTGAACCAGGAACGGCTCACCTGGCAGGCAGTCGGAAGTCTCCGGGCCCGAGGCCACCGGGAAAGCCGGCTCCGGCAGCGAACCCTGTGCCAGCCCGACCCCGCTTAGGCCAAGCGTGAGCAGCAGCAGTCCCTGTATTCGTCGTGAACGCCCCACCATTGCAGGCCCCTGCCCTAAGGATTCGCCCGCAGCGTAAGCTGCCGCAGCTGGCCGCCCTGGGTGAAGCTCAGGCCTACCTCCGCCGCGTTGCCGGGTACCGGAAAGCGCAGCGAGCCACCACCTAACAGGTTAAAGGCCGGAACCTTTGTCTTCTGCCCGCCCGCCGAGAGTTCGAGGTCGGTCAGCGTCGCGTAGCGGTTCCCGGTGTTTCGCGCCACCACGAACGTCCCCGTGCCGGAGCGTTCCAGCGCAAACTGAGGCTGTGCCGCCGCATTCTTGGGGAACACCATCAAGGGCAGGCTGAGGCGGTACAACGTAGTGAGCTGGATGGAGTTGGCCTCCTGCGCCTGGGCAGGAGTAGAGGGCAGTTCCTGCACGAACACCCGGTAGGCTTTCTCGGTGTTGGACGGCGCCCCACGCAGCGCAAAGCGGATGGTCTGTTCTTGTCCGGGGGCCAGCCGGAACGTCGCCGGGTTGACGATCACATCCCGTGTCGGTGCGAGCTTGTCCTCGCCGTCCTGCGTCCAGCTCGCGAGCTCCATTCGAAAGGAAGCCGGCTGATGGGACGTGTTGCGAACGGTGAGCTGCGTGCTGCGCTGGTTGCCTTCGAGTTTCAGGGAGATGGGAGCGAAGGAGAGGGAGGTAGCCGCCTGGGCCGAGGGGAGGACAACACCCAGCAGGGACAGGCGAAGGAGAGCAGGAAGGGAAGGAAGGATGAAACGCATGTCTTCTCCTGTAGGGGTAGAGGAAAGGAGGAAAGGGCCAGAAAAAAGAAGTCTCATTTGGGAGGGCCAAACAGCTTCGGCAAAAAGGAGCACCCGGGGAGAGTGCTCCTGTGAGAAGGAGAGTTACTGAGCGACAACTTCCAAGGTGACGGTTGCGGTCCCCGTGTAAGTGCCGGCCGCATCCGTTTGGTCAGGCTTCTCGACACTCACATTGATGGTTTGGGTCAGGCCAGTTGCCCCATAAACGTCACCACTGGTCGCCCCCATAGTAATGGTCGCGTTGAGCGAACCCGTCTTGGTCGGGTCAGTGTTGGAGAGCGTGGTGTCCGCGACAGAGAGGTTGTAGCTCGCCCCAGCGTTGCAAGTAACAGTCGTACTGGTGCTCCCCGTGCCCCCCGTCGTGCCCGTCCAGTAAAGGGTGCCGGAGATTGTGACATTGCCCAGGGGCGAAAGCGTGCAGGAGTCGCCAACCGTTGCCGTAATGGTGAAGTCCTCGGTGTTGCCGGTGGTTTGCCCAGCCGTAACGGTAGCGGCGGAGGTGAAAGAAGCACCCATCAGGGCCAGGGCCATCGCGAGCTTTTTCATAGGACACCTCGTGAAAGGAAGCTGCTCTTACCGAGCAGGGAGAGAACGAGCCGGGAGGCGGCGCCTAGGCCGCGCCGCTTCCCAACCCCAGGCATAGGAGGGGCAGGCGTCGGGCTTGCTCTGCCGGAAACGGAAGGCACAAAACGAGCAATGTGCAGTTGTGTGAAACTCTCCTTGCTGAGGGTTGCCAAGTTGCGCCACACTCGGCGTGTGACGGACAGGGCGAGGTCGGGGGTCGCACCACTAGCTCCCTCTGTTCTAGGTGCCCGGATTACCGAACAGAGTTCATCGCTTCGTTTCGCCAGGGCAACTTTGCTCTGGTGGCTGAAAGATGCCGCAGCGGCTCTTACACATCTCTTACGCGATACTCAAGGCGTTCTCACGTCCTTCTCAAGGAAAGGCAAAAGAAAGCGTGGCCGAGGAGTGGGCCACGCTCGCTTCTGGACGGTTGCGGTTACGCCTGCATCCCCCGTCCCTTTTGCCCCCAGGCGGGCGGCTTGGGCGCGAAGCGGCTGAGAATGGTGCCCTGGTCGTAGGCGAGGTAGGCCCTGGCCCAGGGGAAGGTGGCATTCAACGCCCGGATAGCCTCCGAGCTGCCCATCTTGCGGTCAAGCTCGTACAGCACGAACTGCTCGGGGGTTTCTAGGCGCAGGTAGGTGGGCATGGACCCGGCGTACTCGTCCAGCACACTCTGAAACTCGCCCACCGCGTCGGGGGTGGCCGTCTCCAGGTCGATGGTGACGTACATGACCTTGGGAAGCTCGGCGAGCTGCTCTGGCGACACGACCTCCTCTGCAATGGCGCGCAGGCCGCCGTCTTCCGATTCGAGCTCGACGATCACCAGGGCGGGCGTGTCGTTCACCAGCTTCTCGTGAATGCGCTCGTAGGCACGTGAAAAGGCTACCAGTTCGGTCTGCCCCGACTCGTCGGCCAGAATGAAGCGGGCCATCATGCCGCCCGACTTGGTGGGCTTCTTGACCACGTTCTCGACCATGCCCGCCAGCACGGCCTTGACACGTTTACCGGGCGCGACGTTCTGCGTCTGAAACCAGGTGTCGAGGTCGCTGATGCGGCAACTCGCGGCCTCGCGCAAACCCTCATGCTGTTCAAGGGGGTGGCCGCTGATGTAGAGGCCCAGTGCCTCCTTCTCGACGGCGAGGCGCTGGAGATCGGTGTAGGGCTCGACTCCTGTGCGGAGTTTCGGCTCGGGAGCGGTCTCGCTCATCCCAAACAGGGCGTCCATGCCGCTGTTCGCCAGCGCCGCCGCACCCTGCGCCCAGGCCATCGCGTCTTCCAGGCTTTCCATAAGCTGATGGCGCTCGCCAAAGCGGTCAAAGGCCCCCGACTTGATCAGGGCTTCCATCGCCTTGCGGTTGCAGACCCGATTCCCCAGCCGCGAGCAGAAGTCGGCCAGCGACCGGAATGGCCCGCTTTTCTCGCGTTCCTCCAGAATCTTCTGAACCGCGCCCTCGCCCAGCCCCTTGATCGCGTACAGCCCAAAGAGGATCTCCTCGCCGTGAACCGCGAAGTCCGCCGAAGAGCGGTTGATATCGGGGGGCAGCACCCGCACGTCCATCTTGCGGGCATCAGAGACGTACTCGGCCACCTTGTCGGAGTCGCGGCGCTCGACCGTGAGGAGGGCCGCCATGAACTCGACGGGGTAATTGGCCTTGAGCCAGGCGGTCTGGTAGGTAATCACACCGTAGGCGGCACTGTGACTTTTGTTGAAGCCGTAGTTTGCAAAGGCGTCCAGCAGGTCAAAGAGCCGGTTCCCCTCCTCTTTCGGCACGCCATTTTTCTCGGCGCCCTCCACAAAAAGCTGGCGCTGGCGCTTCATCTCCTCGGCGTCCTTTTTGCCCATCGCGCGGCGGAGCAAATCTGCCCCGCCCAGGGAATACCCCGCCACCTCCGAAGCGATCTGCATGATCTGCTCCTGATAGACCGGGATGCCGTAGGTTTCGCGCAGGATGGGTTCCAGCCACTTCTCGCTGTGGGGAAACTCATCGTAGGTGACGGGTTCGGCGCCGTGGTGGCGGCGGACGTAGGTCGGAATGTTCTCCATCGGGCCCGGGCGGTAGAGCGCCGAAAGCGCGATGATGTCCGCGAGGCGGCGGGGCTTGAGGCGGCGGGAGGCGTCCGCGATGCCCGCGCCTTCGAGCTGGAAGACTCCCTTGGTGTCGCCACGCGAAAGGAGTTCGAAGGTCTTCTCGTCGTCGAAGGGGATGGCATCGAAATCCAGCTCCAGCCCCTTGGACTCGCGCAGAATGCGCCGCGCCTCGTCCAGGAAAGACAGGGTGCGCAGCCCCAGGAAGTCCATCTTGATCAGGCCGATGTCCTCCACGGCCTTCATGTCGTACTGGCAGACCATGCCCTCACCGGACGTGTCGCGCATGACGGGCACCAGGTCGGTGAGCTGCGTTTTGCCGATCACCACGCCCGCCGCGTGAACGGAGGCGTGGCGGGTCAGCCCTTCGAGTTTCTGCGCGAACTCGTAGGCCTCCTTGAGCTGGGGGTCCGCCTCCAGCATCTGCCCGATGTCGGGCACCGCCTCGCGGGCCTGCTCGAGCGAATAGCTCTTGCCGAACTTGATCGGGATGAGCTTGGAGACCTTGTCGACCTTGGCGTACTCCAGGCCCATCACACGCGCCACATCCTTGAGGCAAGCCTTACTCGCCATCGTCCCGAAGGTGGCGATCTGGGCGACCTTGTCGTCCCCGTACTTCTGCTGCACGTACGCGATCACTTCTCCACGCCGGGCGTCGTTGAAGTCGATGTCGAAGTCGGGCATGGAGATGCGGTCGGGATTGAGGAAGCGCTCGAACAGCAGCTCGAATTCGAGGGGGTCGAGGTTGGTGATGCGAATGGCGTACGCGACGAGCGAGCCCGCTCCCGACCCGCGTCCCGGCCCCACGCTGATCCCCTGATCCTTCGCCCAGCCGATGTAGTCCGCGACGATCAGGAAGTAGTCGGGGAAGCCCATGTTGTTGATCACCGAGAGCTCGTACTCGGCGCGGCGCAGGATGGTGAGGGCGTGCTTGTGGTGGGCGCGCGTCGTCTCCTCGGCATCGGCCTGCGGACCAAGTTCGATGGCCGTGTCGCTGTCCTTCTGCCTGGCCCGGCGGCAGTCTTCAAAGGCATAGGCGGGAAGCTGACCAGCCTCGGCCTCCGCCTCCATCCCGGCCAGCGCCGGGTAGGGCGTGTACTTCTCCCCCGCCGCCTTGCCGCGCGCCTCCCACTCGCTGCCCATGAAGGCAAGGAGGGTGTAGAGCGTTTCGAGGTCGCAGGTCCGGGCGTCGCAGCCCCCCACCCGAGCGAGGACTCTGGCCTTGTCCTCCGGCCCTAGGGCCTCCAGCGAGCGCAGCGCGTAGTCACGCAGCAGCCCTTCGGTGACGTGCGCCGGATAGCGCTTCACCACGCCGCGGTACGTCTGCACCCGCAGCTCCTCCGCCATCGTGCGGCCCTCGGGAATGGGCAGGGCGGGCATCTGGTACACGCGCTTTTTGCCCACCGGCAGGTCCACATTGCAGAGAGAGGCGATGTAGGCCGTGTTGTCAAAGGGCTCCTCACCCCACTCGGCGACGGGCAAAGCCCGCTGCATCTCGTCGAGGCCCTTGACGTAGAACTCGTCACAGGGGAACTTAAAGCGGTTCTCGTCGGCGAGGGTCGCCTTGGTCTGGATAGCGAGCAGCGCCTCGTGGGCGGTGGCATCGGCCTTCTTGACGTAGTGACCGTCGTTGGTGGCGACCATCCCGATACCGAGTTCCTGCGCCCAGGCCCGGAGAATCGGGTTGTTCTTTCGCTGCTCGGGCAGGCCGTGGTCCTGAATCTCGATGAAGTAGTTCTCGCCAAAGAGGTCGCGGTACCACAAGAGTCTCTCTTTGGCCTCGTCCTCACGGCCCTGCAGAAGCAGCTGCTGCACCTCCGACCCCAGGCAGCCGGAAAAGGCAATGATGCCCTCGTGGTGCTCCTGCAACAGCTCGTGGTCAATGCGGGGCTTGTAGTAGTAGCCCTCGGTGTAGCCTCGGCTGCTCAGGCGGCAGAGGTTCTGGTAGCCCCTGAAGTCACGGGCGAGCAGCGTCAGGTGAAAGATGCCCTTTTCGCCGCTTACACCGGGTTTCTTGTCACGCCGGGTGCCGAAACCGGGCACGACGTAGGCTTCGTAGCCCAGAATGGGTTTCACCCCGAGCTGAGAAGCGTAGTTGTAGAAGTGCACCGCCCCATGCATGTTGCCGTGGTCGGTCATCGCGCAGGCGGGGTCTGTCGGCGTGACCTCCTTGACCCACTTCAGCAGGTCCCCCAGTTTCGCCGCGCCGTCAAGCAGGCTGTACTGGGTGTGCTGATGCAGGTGCGCGAACTTCTTGGGGCCGCAGCAGGAGCCGTCCGGCAGATGGATATGGGGTTGAGGCGCGCCTTCGGCGGTCATGCCCAGAGGATATGCCGGGAACAGAAGGGGCGGTGTGACGGCCCCGCATTTGTCCCCCCTGCCGCCCGCTAGCCTGGAGGCATGACGGCCGAAGCCTTTCCCCAGCCTTCCCGCGCGTTCGTGTCCCTGATCGGGGCGGGGCCGGGTGACCCGGGCCTGCTCACCCTCAAGGGTGCCGAGGCGCTGCGGCGGGCCGACGTGGTGCTGTTTGACTACCTGGCCAACCCCGAGCTGCTGCGCTTCTGTCCGCAGGCCGAGACCATCTACGTGGGCAAAAAGGGCTTTTCCGAGTACATCTCCCAGGAGCAGATCAATGCCCTGATGGTGGAAAAGGCCCGCGAGGACGGTGGCAAGCGGGTGGCGCGGCTCAAGGGCGGGGACGTGTTCGTGTTTGGGCGGGGCGGCGAAGAAGCCGAGGCCTGCGTGCAGGCGGGGATTCCCTTTGAGGTGGTGCCCGGCGTCACCAGCGCGATTGCTGCCCCTGCCTACGCGGGGATTCCAGTCACACACCGCCGGGCGGCCCGCAGCTTTGCCGTTCTGACCGGCAACACCCAGGAGGGAGAAGCGCACTACGAGCGGCTCTCGGGCGTGGACACCCTGGTGCTCCTGATGGGCGTGCGGAACCTAGAGGAGATCAGCGCCAACCTGGTGGCCGCGGGCCGGGCCCCCGACACGCCCGCCGCCACCATCCAGTGGGGCACCACCCCGCAGCAGCGCGTGGCGACGGGTACCCTTGCCACCATCGCCCAGCAGGTGCGGGAGGCTGGCCTAGAGGCTCCCGCCGTGACCGTGGTCGGGGAGGTCGCTCGCCTGCGGAACACGCTGCGCTGGTTTGATGTGCGGCCTGCCGGTCCCCTGGCGGGCCGCACCGTCGCCGTCACCCGCACGCGCGAGGGTGTCAGTGCCCTCGCAGACGTGCTGCGCGCGCGTGGCGCAGCGGTGCTGGAAGTCCCGCTCATCCGCTTTGCCCCCACCCGGGACGAGGCGGGACTCCAGGCCCGGCTGCGTGAGCTGGGCAGCGCTGACTGGCTACTCCTCACCAGCAACCAGGCGGTCAAGGCCCTCTTTGCAGAGCTGGAACGCCTGGACCTCGACGCACGGCACCTCGCAGGCGTGCAGGTGGCTGCCGTGGGCCCCAGCACCGCCCGCAGCCTGCAGGAACGGGGCCTGCGGGCAGACTTTGTGCCGAGAACGCCGGGGGCGCGGCATCTGGCGGCCGAACTCCCCGTGCAGCCCGGCCAGGTGGCGCTGCACCTCACCAGCCAGGTCGCCGAGGACGAGTTGCAGCGCTCCCTGGAGGCGCGCGGCGTGCGCTATGAGCGGGCCGAACTGTACCGCACCGAGCCCGCGCCGCTCAGCGCCCCCGAGCTCGAGCGGCTCCGGCAGGCCGACGTGGTCACGCTCGCCTCGGGCAGCGCGGCGCGGCACCTGGCCGCCCTTGCCGGAACAGCGTTCGCCGTGGCGGTGATGGGCCCGCAGACGGCAGACGCAGCGCGGGCCGCAGGCTTTAGCCGCATCACGGTCGCCCGGGAAGCCACGCTGGAGGCTCTGGCCGACGCAGCGGCCCAGGCCGCTCCCCTCCGCCCGGCACCCACCACTTCGGCCTAAGCAGCGAAAATGCTGTTCCAGCCCAGCTTCTTACCGTTCGGTCGGGGACGCTCGCCCCGGCTTTGCGCGGTATGCTACGCGCCATGAGTCTGGCGGCCTTCCTCGATCTGTCTGGTGAGGCAGCGCTTGTGGTGGGCGGTGGCCGCACCGCGCTGCGCCGCACACGCCTGCTGCTGGAGGCCGGCTTGCACGTCACGGTGGTCGCCCCCACGCTGCACCCGGACTTTGCGGGACTGCCCGTGCAGGTAGAGTGCCGTCCGTATGCACCGAGCGACGTGCAGGGAAGACGGGTCGTTGTGGCGGCCACCGACAACCCGGCGGTGAATGACGCCGTAGCCACCGATGCACGCGCGCTCGGTGCCCTGGTCAACCACGCAGGAGACGCGGGGCGCGGCAACCTGCGCTTTCCCGCCGTGTCCCGGCGGGGCAGCGTGCAGGTTGCCGTGAGCACCGGGCGAGAACTGCCCCTGCTCGCTCAGGCCCTGAGCGAGCGCGTATCGGCCCTGTTGCCCGACGAGGCCGCTGTGGAGGCCTGGGCTGCGCGGCGTGAACACGCGCTCACCCTGGCGCCCGCCGAACGGGAACACGAGCTTGCCGCCCTGCGCCGTGAGATTCGCGCGGCGCTGGCCCTGCCCCTAGGAGGTGCCGCGTGACGCTTGCCTGTCCCACTGCCCGCGCCTTTCTGGCACATCCGCAGGTCTTTCCCCCTGCGCCGCTGGATTTCGCCGTGGTGGGCCTCAACCACCAGACGGCTCCCGTTGAGGTGCGCGAGCGCGCTGCCGTGCGCGCCGGAGAGGAGGACGCGATCCTCACGCACCTTTCCCGGCACGCCCGTGAGGTGATGCTGCTTGCCACCTGCAACCGCACGGAGGTGTACCTCGCGGGCATCCAGGGTGATCCTGTGAGCGCCTTTGAGGGGGCCTGGGGACACGCGCTGGATGAGCACCTGTACGTGTACCGGGGCGATGAGGCCGCGGCACACCTGTACCGCGTCGCGGCGGGCCTAGACAGCCTGGTGATCGGCGAGACGCAGATTCAGGGGCAGGTCAAGCGCGCCTGGCAGGCGGCACACGCGCGCGGCCTCGCGGGGACCCTGCTCAACAAGATCGCGCAGGGGGCGCTCGCGGCCGGAAAACGGGTGCGCAGCGAAACCGGCCTCAGCGACAAGGTGGTCAGCGTGTCGAGCGCGGCGGTCGAACTCGCGCAGGCCGCGCTGGGCGACCTGGGAAACCGCACCGCCCTGATCCTGGGGGCGGGCGAAACCGCCGAACTCACCCTCACGCACCTGCGGGCCGCCGGTGTGCGGGACGTGATCGTGGTCAACCGCACGGCGGAGCGTGCTCGGCAGCTCGCTGAGCGGCTGGGGGGCCGCGCCTGCGCCGCAGAGTACCTGCACGAGGCCCTGCCCGAAGCCGATGTGGTGATTGCCTCCAGCGCCGCTCCCCATTACGTCCTGCACGGACCGGGGGTACAGGCGGCCCTCACCCAGCGCCCCGAGCGCCCGATGTTCCTGATCGATATCAGCGTGCCGCGCATCCTGAATCCCGAGATCAACCAGGTTCCCGGTGCCCACCTCTACAACCTCGACGACCTCACGGCCATCGTCAGCCGCAACCTGCAAAGCCGCCGGGCCGCTCTGCCGCAGGCGGAGGCGATCATTCGCGAGAGTGTGGCTGAGCTGATGCGCTGGCACCTCACCCGCGAGGCCCAACTCGTCCGGCGTGGGCTGGCGCTGGCAAGCGACTGATCCCCACTTCAGGTGAGGCGCAGCCGAACCCGAGCGCAGCGAGAAGAAGAACATCCGGTGTCTTTTCAGCGTGTTCTGGAAGCAGAGCAAGTTGGGATGATGTAGGCCCACCTTCCACATTCCGTGCCCCCTTTCCCTTACCCTGCCTCCCATGTGGACTCGCCTTCCTTCAAGCGCCCTGCGGCTCACCGGCGCGGACCGCGTGGACTTCGTGCAGGGGCAGATGACCAACGATCTGCGCGGCGCACCGACACCGGGTGTGGTTGCCTGCTGTTTTCTCACGGTGCGCGGGCAGATCGAGTTCTTCGCGCGGGCCTACAAGCGTGAAGGAGACGTGTATCTGCATCTGGACGCAGGGCAGGCCGCCGGGCTGGCGGCCCGGCTGCGGCGGTACATCATCTTCGATCAGGTGGAGATCCAGGACTTGACCAACGAGCTGCGGACCGTGCACGTCTGGCGGGAGGCCGATCTCCCCGGCTGGAATCCGGCGGGCGGGGACGCCCAGGCCTTTGAACTGGGGGGCAGCCAGGTGCTGGGGGGACGGGCCAACCGAACCGGCATGCCCGGTGTGGACCTGCACTACCTCGCCGAGCAGGAGGCGAACGTGCTGGCCGCACTGGGGAGGGAGGAGCCCTTCGATCGGCTGGAGACGGCACGGCTGCGGGCCGGCATTCCGGACGTGACGCGGGACGGCTTTGTGGGCACGCTTCCGCAAGAGGTCGGCTTGGACGTGGGCGGCCCCCTCCCGGCCATCAGCTACCGCAAGGGCTGTTATGTGGGACAGGAGATCATGGCCCGGCTGGAGGCCCGCGGGAACGCTCGGTATCACCTGATGCGCCTGTCGGGCGAGGGCCTCCCCGACCGCGCGGAGGTCACGCAGGGCGGCAAAGTGGTTGGGCAGGCGGGGCGGCATGCGGGCGGGCTGAGTCTCGCCCGGCTGCGCAAGGAACTCGCGCCGGGGGACAGCGTCCAGGTGGGCGGCGTCCCCGCGACCGTTCAAGCCCTTAGGGCCGATGCTTGAAGCCTTTGTCCGCGAGCTGCGGGCCGGAACACCCGCCGAGCTGACGCGAGCCGCCCGCCGCGCACAGGTGTTCGCCTTCCTGGTGCTGGCCGCGCCGGGCCTGCCGCTGGGAGCGCTGTACCTGCTGACCCGGCCCGCACCGCTGCCCCCCAGCTGGGTGGCTGCACTCGTGCTGCTGGGGGCGCTGCTCGCCTGGGTCGCCCTGCGCCTTGCCCACCAGGTCGTTAGCGACGCCGTGCAGCCGCCCGCCCGGCGCGTCCTGACCGCGGCCATCCAGGCAGCCACCGCGCCCGCCGTGCCCTTTTTGCTGGGTTGCGTGTGTCTTCATCAGCCTGCCGCCCTGGCTGCCCTGTGGCTGGTGGCCGCCCTGGCCTACGCCGCCGCTCGGGCCAGGATCCCCGGCTGGGTGAAAGCGGCGCAGCCTGGGAGAGGTTGAGGTCTGTCACGACTCGGAAAAGGCACGTTGAGGGCAGCCTCCGCCATCCGGCCGACGCACCCCGCCGGTTCCTCCCCTACCCTGGGCGGGATGTACGCCGAAACGCCTCGCCTGCTCCTTGTGCCCCTTACCCGTGAGGTGATCGCAGGGCGGCTCGCCCTCGCCCACGACGCCTTTACCGCTGTAGTCCCAACCCCGCGCGGGCCGCTTCCCGTGACCTATTCGCTCGCCTGGCCCGGCGATCTCCTGCCCCTCTTCCCGGCACGGCTGGCCGCCTTTACGCCGGAGGGGGAAGCCTGGAGCGCCACACTGGTCGAGCGGGCGACCCGGCGGGCGATCGGGCAGATGGGTGCCAAAAACGGGGGCCACCCCGACAAGCGGGGCGACGTGGAGATCGGCTACGGCCTGAACCCCGAAGCCTGGGGGCAGGGGTACGCGACGGAGGCGGTGGGTGTGCTCGTCACGGCTCTGCTCGCCCGGCCCGACGTGCGGCGGGTCACGGCCCGGACCGCCCTCACCAATCCCGCCAGTGGGCGCGTGCTGGAAAAGCTGAGCTTCGAGGAGGTCGGGAGAGCCTGGGACATGGAGGACGGCGAACTCATCCTCTGGGCACGACCGAGATGAAACACCCCCGGCGGGACCACCGGGGGCGAGGAGCGGGCGGGGATTCAGCGGGTTTTGGGGTCGTAGGCGTCGCGTAGGGCGTCCCCAAAGAGGTTAAAGCCCAGGCTAAAGAGGATGATAAAGGCCGCCGGGTACACCATCACGTACCAGTACTGCGGCTGGAGCCACGCGCGGGCAAAGTCCACGAGCTGGCCCCACTCGGCGTATCCGGTGGGGAAGCCCAGGCCCAGGAAGGACAGGGCCGCTACGCTGAGCGGTACGGTGCCCAGTTCCAGCACCGCGACGGTGAGCACACTCGCCAGGCTGTTGGGCACAACGTGCTTGACGATCATGCGCCAGTCGTGGGCACCCAGCGAGCGGGCCGCGTCCACGTACTCCAGTTGCCGGGTGCGCAGGACGTCACCGCGTACAATCCGGGCGTAGGACGCCCAACCGGTGACTGTAAAGGCGAGGATGATGGGGAAGAGCGGGTCTATGCCCGGGTTCCGCGCGCGCAGGAACGTGACCAGGATAATGGTGAGCACCAGGCCCGGCATGGCGAACAGCACGTCGATAAAGCGCTGAATCAGATTGTCGATCCAGCCGCCGTAAAAGCCGCTGATCGCCCCGATGATCACGCCGACCAGGAGGGTGATGCCCACGATGATCAGCGAGAGCTTGAACATCGTGCGGGTGCCCCAGATCAGGCCGTAAAAGATGTCATAGCCCTGGCTGGTCCCGAAGTACGCATCGGGGCCGGGCGGCGTGGGCGTGGGCGAAAAGCTCTCGCGCTCGATGGCGTAGCAGCTCTCCGGCGCGGCAAAGAGCGCCTGCCAGAACCCGGCGTTTGCCGGATTGTAGATCTGGCTGGGGCGACTCAGGTTCAGGTCACGCAGGCAGTTGGAGCCCGCCGAGGGCCGCGCGATCAAGGGCGCGAAAAAGGCGGTCAACATAAACAGCAGCGTGATGGCCAGCCCCAGCATGGCAAGCCGGTTGCGGCGCAGCTTCAAGACCGGGCGCGAGGTGAGAAAGGCGCGCAGTCGGCTTTCGCGCCGCTCGGTGGGGGGAGCACTCAACGTCGTCATCAGTCAAACCTCACGCGGGGATCGACCACCCCGTACAGGATGTCGGTCAGGGTGCTGACCACCACCACGATCAGGGCCGAGAGCAGGGCAAAGCCCAGCACCGAGGGAATATCGAGCTGCAGGGCCGACTGCACCACCCACTGCCCAATGCCGGGGTAGGCAAAGATCGTCTCGGTGATCAGAGAACCGCTCAGCAGGCTGATGATGAGGAAGCCGCCCAGGGTAATCACCGACAGCAGGGCGTTGCGGCGGGCGTGCCGCAGGTTCACCACCCGCTCCGGAAGCCCCTTGGCGCGCGCGGTTCGCACGTAGTCACTGGTAAGCGCCTCAAGCATATTGTTGCGCATCACCTTGAGGATGGTCGCGCTGCTGATGATGATCAGCGTCAGCGCGGGCATAATCAGGTGCCGCAGCACGTCGAGCGCGATGTCGTAGCGGCCATTCAGCAGCGCATCGATGCCCAGCATGCCGGTGTAGCGTTTCAGGTCCCCAATGGCGAACTGGTTGATCACCTCCAGTTGCCCGGCACCCGGAAGCCAGCCCAGGTATCCGTACAGCACCGCCAGCAGGATAATCCCCAGCACAAAGGACGGCAGGCTGTACCCCAGCACGGCAAAGACACGCAGCACCTGGTCGATGAAACGGTCCTTATTGAGCGCGCTCAGGGTACCCAGCCACACGCCGATCAGGATGATGGGAATGGCGGTGACCAGCGTTAGCTCCAGCGTATTGGGCAGGCGCTCGACGATGGTATCCAGCACCGGCTGGCCGCTGGCTTTAGAAAAGCCCAGGTCGCCTGACAGGGTGCTTTGCAGCCACTTGCCGTACTGAACCGGGAACGGCTGGTCAAGACCCCGGTCACGAATGATGCGTTCGAGCTGCGCGGCCTGCTGCTCGCTGCGGATGTACCCCGCGGCGCGCTGCGCAGGCGTCAGCAGCATGGTGAGGGCCACGATCAGAACCGACAGGGCCAGCATCACCAGCGGAATCTGAAGGAGGCGGCGGACGATGAAATTGAGCATGAGTAACCTCTGGAAGAACGCCTACGGGCGTGTTCGCCCGATTTTCCTCCCCGGGGGGGAGTCTGTGATGAACGTTGGTGAGTCTGGGATCAGAACGCCACGGCCCACACAGATGGGCGGGGGGGCAAGCGTCGCCCCCCCGGCCCCAGTTCCTCAGTTTACTTCTTGCTGAGTTCCTTCCAGTAGGTCCCGGTGTCGTCGAAGCTGATCATGGGGTTGTAGTTCTGGGCACTCACCCCGACCAGGTTGTCCCGAACCACCGTGAGGCCGATGCCCGCCGGGATCAGAATGAAGGGAGCCTGCTCGTAGGCGCGCTGACCGACCAGGCTGTACAGACGGTTACGGGTCGCCTGGTTGGTGGTGGCGCGGGCCTGCTCCAGCCACTTGTCCACCTGCGCGTCCTTCCAGTTGCTGCGCGGGTAGTAGTACCCGTTGCTGCTGTAGAAGGTGTACATGAAGTTGTCCGGGTCGGCGTAGTCGGGGGCCCACCCGATGATGATCATGGGCTCCTTGCCGCTCTTGGAGTCGTTCAGCAGCGCAGACCACTCCTTGGCCTGGAGGTTCACGCGGAACTTGGGGTTCAGCGCCTCGATATTCTTCTTCAGAATCTCCATCGCCGTCTGGGAGGCCACGTTCCCCGCGCGGTAGGCGGCGTTCAGCGTGAAGCCGTTTTTCCACATCTGGCCGCCCCAGGCGCGCTGGCAGTACGCCTTGGCCTGCGCCGGGTCGTACTTGTAGGTCTTCACCTTGGCGTCATAGCCCGGGAAGGTGTCCGGGAGCAGCATGGTGCGCTGCTTGCCCTTCCCGTTCTGGACGTCCTGGATGTACTGGTTGTAGTTAAAGGCGTACGAGAAGCAGCGCCGGACATTCACGTCACTGAAGAAGTTGGCCGGAATACCCTTGCCGTCCAGTTTGCCGCTGCCCAGGCGGCTGCTGTCCTTGATGTTCTCGTTCATGAAAATCGCGGTGGCGGTGGTGTTGGGCAGGTTGTCGATCACCACCACGCCGGGCTTGCCCTTGAGCTGCTCCTCGATGTTGGCACGGCCACCAGCCTCGATCAAATCGGCGTCACCGCGCAAGAAGGCCTGCTGCCGGGCGGCGAGCTCGGGCACCTTTTGAATCACCACGTTCTTGATCGCGGGCTTCTTGCCCCAGTAGCCGTCAAAGGCCTGCAGCAGCGTGGCGTTGGCGTCCCGGCGCACCAGGCGGTAGGCCCCCGTGCCGCTGGGCTGCTTGTTCAGGTTGCTGCCCTGCAGGTCCTTGCCAACCCAGTTTTTCCAGTCGGCCTCGGTGCCCTTCCACTCGCCGATGGCGATGGCGTGCTTGCTGTCCACGATGCTCTGGCCCGCGTAGGCCAGCTTGGCGAGGAACGCGGGGTCCACCTTGGGCAGCGTGAAGACGAGCTGGCCCCGGCTGTTACACTCAACCGCCTTGTCGATCTTGTCCCAGGTGATGCTCTTGTCGTCGTTGGCGTTCGCACCGGTGCCCAGCAGGCTTTCCGAGATAAACCAGTTGCCGGACTCGGCCGAGTTCGTCACCAGGTTGCGCTCAAAGGTGTACTCCGCGTCACGGCAGGTAAAGGGGTTCCCCGAGTGGAACTTGACGTTCTTGCGCAGGTCAAAGGTGTAGGTCTTGCCGCCGTTGCTGATGGTCCACTTGGTGGCGAGCAGCGGTTCAAGTTCGCGCAGGCTGGAGCCCTTGTAGGTCAGCAGCGTCTCGTAGATGTTCTCCACAATCGCGCCGGACGCCGTGTCGTAGGTGGCCGTGGGATCCAGGGTGGGAATATCGGCCCCCCACTGCACGACCAGCGTGTCTTTGGGGCTGGCGGCCAGGGCCGCGCCGGAGAGAAGCAGGGTGCTGAGCAGAGCGAATTTCTTCATTGCGCCTCCTGGGCTCAAGGTACCGCACGCACCGCAACCTTGGTTGTGAACATGGGGTACCGGATGTAGGGTTAGACAACCGGCATGATAGCGCAGCCTGAGCAGCGGGTGTGAGAGAACCCAAAGCGTGCCGCGAGGTCAAGCGCGCGTCTGATCCTCCGCGGAGGCTTTTCAGGCTTGGGAGTGCCATACTGCCCCGCGTGAAGAAACGCATCCTGCTGCTGGCGGGCGGTCAGTCCGGTGAACACGAAGTCAGCCTGATGAGCGCCCGCAGCGTGCTTGCGGCGCTGCCCCGCGACCAGTTTGACGTGACGCCCGTGGTGATCAGCAAGCAGGGCCGCTGGCTGTCTCCCACCGAGACGCAGCGGGCCATCGAGAGCGGCAGCGCGCCGCAGGGGGGGGACCTGGTGCTGCACCGCGCAGCCAGCGCCGAAGGGTACGACGCCGTCTTTCCCCTGCTGCATGGGCCGATGGGCGAGGACGGAACCATTCAGGGCCTGCTGACCCTCGCCGGGATTCCCTTTGTGGGCTCGGGGGTGCTGGGCTCGGCAGTCAGCATGGACAAGGTGATGACCAAGCAGGTGTTGGCCTCCGCCGGTATTCCTCAGGTGGCCTGGCGTCTTGCGGTTCGCCGCGAGTGGCACGACCGGCCCGAGGTGGTGCGCGCCCGAGCCGCCGAACTGGGGTATCCCCTCTTTGTCAAGCCAGCCAACCTGGGCTCCAGCGTGGGGATCAGCAAGGTCAGTCGGCCCGAGGACCTCACGCGTGCCCTGGACCTCGCCTTTCACCTTGACCGCCGGGTGATCCTGGAGGCGATGACCGCCCACAAGCCCCGTGAGCTGGAGGTGGGCATCCTGGGCAACGACGCGCCGGTGGCCAGCCCGGTGGGCGAGCTGCGGTTTAGCGCAGACTTCTACGACTACGAGACGAAGTACACCGAGGGCCGCGCCAGCATGCACATTCCCGCCCCGGTCCCCACCGAGGTCGCCGAGCGCGTTCGCGAGCTGGCCCTCACGGCCTTCCGGACGCTGGACTGTGCGGGCCTGGCCCGCGTGGACTTTTTCTATGTCGAGACGACCGGCGACCTCTTTCTGAACGAGGTGAATACCATGCCGGGCTTTACCACAACCAGCATGTACCCCAAGCTCTTCGAGGCCGCTGGCCTAAGCTACAGCGAACTCGTGACGCGGCTGGTGGAACTGGCGCTGGAAAGGCGGTAGATGGGCTCCGGCAGGGCCGCATCCGTGGGTGAATGAAGTTGACAATTCTGAGTAGTATGCTTAGGATTCTGCCCGTGAGACGCTTTCTGCTGGCCACCACAGCCCTCTTCCTGACCGGCACCACCCTCGCCCAGGCACAACAGACCCTGACGGTGTACTCCGGCCGGGCCAAGACCTTTGTCGAACCCGTCGTGCAGCAGTTCGAGCGTGCGACCGGCATCAAGGTGAATGTCCGCTACGGCACCGACAGCCAGCTGGTCGCCGCCCTGCGCGAGGAGGGCCAGCGCAGCCCCGCCGACGTGTTCTGGGGAAACAGCGTGGGCGCGCTGGGCGAGCTGGCGAGTGACGGCAGATTCGTGAAGCTGGGCACGGCCCTCACCCGCAACGTGGCCGCCAACTACGTGCCCGACGACCGCTCCTGGCTGCCCACCACGGTGCGCTTTCGGGTGCTTGCGTACCACAAGGACCGGATCAAGCCCGAGCAGCTTCCGGACAGCGTGCTGGACCTCCCCAAGATGACCGCCCTGAAGGGGCGTATCGGCTGGACGGTGAGTTACCCCTCCTTCCAGGACTTCCTGGCGGCGATGATCGCCCAGTACGGCGAGGCGACCACCCGGCAGTGGCTGGAAGGCATGAAGGCCCTGCAACCCAAGGACTACAAGACGAGCAACGTGGGGATGCTGGAGGCCATGCGCGCCGGAGAGATCGACGTCGCGCTCACCAACCACTACTACATCCAGCGGGTCAACCGCCTGAACTATCCCATCGAGACCTACTTTTTCCGAAACGGCGATATCGGCAACCTGGGGAACGCCACCGGCGCGGCCATCCTCAAGACCAGCAAGAACCAGGCGGCGGCCACTCGGTTCCTCAGCATGCTGACCGGCAAGGACGCCCAAACCTTTTTCCTGAGCGTGAATTTCGAGTACCCCGTGATCGGCAACATCCTTCAGCCGACCACCATGCTCCCCTACAGCGACGTGACCCGGCGCAGCCCACGGCTTGATCCCGCCGTGTTGCCCAAGAACCTCGACAAGGCCCAGAGGCTGCTGCGGGACGCGGGCCTGCTCTAAGGCTGCCGCTGGCCCTTTCCCTCGGCGAGCGCCCGTGCGGCAGTCACCGGCGCTCGCCGCCTTGTTGAAGCGCGTTCCTTCCGGCTTTCCGGGACACCTCGCCCTCAGCCCGACCCGGCTGCTCTGCTACAGTAGCGCGGCTCGCTGCCCATGACGACCCGACGTCTTCCCCTCGCCCTGGCCCTGCCCGCGCTGCTCACGGCGCTGGGCGTGCTGCTGCCGCTCTCGTACCTGGTGCTGCGAGCGCTGGGAGCACAGGGGGAGGAACTGCGCGAGATCGTGTTTCGGCCGCGAAACCTGGAGCTGCTGGGGAACACCCTGGGCCTCGCGACCGGCGTGCTGGTCGCTGGGACAGCGGTGGCGCTGCCGCTGGCGTACCTCGCCGCCCGAACGACCTTTCGCCCCCGGCGGCTGCTCACGCTGCTCGGCGTGCTGCCGCTGGCCCTTCCCGGCTATGTGGGAGCCTACGCGCTGATCGCAGCGAGCGGCCCGGGCGGCACGATTCAGGCCCTCACCGGCGTCGCCTGGCCGGGACCGAGCGGCTTCTGGGGAGCGCTGGGCGTTCTTACCCTCTTTACCTTCCCGTACCTCTTTCTCAACCTGCACGCGGCGCTGCGAACGCAGGATCCCGCCCTGGAGGACGCCGCACGGCTGCTCGGCCGAACGCCGTGGCAGACTTTCCGGGCGGTGACGCTGCCACACCTGCGGCCCGCGTGGCTCGCCGGGGGCCTGCTCGTCACGCTGCACGTGCTGGGGGACTTCAGCGTGGTGAGCCTGATGCGCTATCCCACCTTCAGCGCGGCGATCTACCAGCAGTACACCGCCGCCTACGACCGGGTGTACAGCGCGTGGCTCGCGCTGATGCTGCTGGCGGTGACGGGGCTGGCCCTCGGGCTGGAAGCCCGGCTGATGCGCGGCGTGTACCTGACGCGGGTGTCGCCGGGGGGGGCGCGGCAGCCCACGCGCTTTCCCCTGCGCGGCTGGACGCTGCCCGCCTGGGCCTTTGTGCTTGTGCTCGCGGGGGCGGCCTTGGTCGTGCCGCTGGGGACCATCCTGTACTGGCTGCGTCTCCCGAACCCCTCCGCGCTCGCGGGGGTGCTGGAGGCGGCCTGGAGCTCGCTCGGGGCGGCGGGGACCGCGGCCGTCACGACCACAGCGCTGGCCCTTCCGCTCGCGTACATCGGCAACCGCTACACGGGGCGCGTGGCGCGCGTCACCGAGCGGGTAGCCTACCTGGGGTATGCGACGCCGCCGCTCGCCTTGGCGCTCGCGCTGATCTTTTTTGTGCTGCGCTCGGCACCGGACCTGTACCAGACCTTTGTGCTGCTGATCCTGGCCTACACGCTGCACTTCTTGGCGGAGGCGATCGGTCCCATTCGCACCGCCCTAGGCCGCGCCACGCCCCGGCTGGAGGAGGCGGCGCGGGTTCTGGGGGCGCCGCCCAGCCGCACGCTCTGGCGAGTCACGCTGCCCCTGCTGCGGCCAGGGCTACTCGTGGGCGCGGCCTTTGTGTTCCTGAGTGTGCTCAAAGAGCTTCCCCTCACGCTGCTGCTTGCGCCCACCGGCTTCGAGACCCTTTCACGCAACGTGTGGACCTACACCGAGGAGGCGCAGTATGCCGCCGCCGCGCCCTACGCACTGGTGCTCGCCGCGAGCGGAGCGGTGCTGACCGGGCTCATTCTGCGCAGGGAGAGGTGACCCGTGGTCCGTGATGAGCAGAAGAAAGGACAGAAACGCATGACGCCGCCCATGCTGGACATCGAACACTTGGGCAAGAGGTATGCGCCCGGCCTGCCCCCCGTGCTGGAGGAGCTGAACCTGCAGATGGAGGCGGGGGAACTGGTGACCTTGCTGGGCCCGAGCGGCTGCGGAAAGACGACCACGCTGCGGCTGATCGCCGGTCTGGAGACGCCCGACACCGGGCGCATTCGCCTGGGTGGGCGCGACGTCACCTCGCCCTTCCTGCCCCCCGAGCGCCGGGGAGTAGGACTGGTGTTTCAGGACTACGCGCTGTTTCCGCACCTGACGGTTTTGGGCAACGTCTGCTTCGGCCTGCACGCCCTTCCGCGTGCCGAGCGTGTGATCCGGGCCCGCGAGACCCTCGCGCTCGTGGGCCTGACGGTGTTCGAACACCGCTACCCGCACCAGCTCTCGGGGGGGCAGCAGCAGCGGGTGGCCCTGGCGCGGGCCCTCGCGCCGCGACCTCCGCTGCTGCTGCTCGACGAGCCCTTTTCCAACCTGGACGCAGGGCTGCGTCATGCGACGCGGCAGGAGGTGCGCGCGATCCTGCGCCGAAGCGGCACCGCTGCCCTCCTGGTCACGCACGACCAGGAAGAGGCGCTCGCCTTTTCTGATCGCCTGGTGGTGATGCGGGGCGGGCGAGTCGAACAGGTCGGCCCGCCGCACGAGGTCTACGCACAGCCCCGAACGGCCTTTGTGGCGAACTTCCTGGGCCGCAGCAACCTGCTCTCGGGCACGGCGGGAGGCCGGCACGCCCGCACCGCCCTGGGCGACCTGCTCCTTGCGGAGCCCGCACACGGCCCGGTCCTGGTGAGCGTGCGCCCCGAGCACCTCGCCTTTGCCCGCCCCGGCGAGGACGGCGTGCCCGTCACCATCCTCGCGCGCGAGTACAAGGGCCACGACGTGACCTACACCGTGCGGCTGGGCCAGCAGGAACTCCTGGTCCACGACGCCGCTGGCACGTTCTGGCCCGAGGGAACGGAAGCGCGCGTACGGGTGACCCAGGCCGCCCGCGCGGTACGTTAGCTCGCGCCGGGACAAAGCTCCTTGCCTCTCTCCCTATTCGTAAGTATCTCCTCACTTATGCCGCGCCCCCGTACCATCACCGATGAGCAGATCGTAGAGGCCGCGCGGCGGGTCTTTTTGGAACAGGGGTTTTCGGCCACAACGGCCGAGATCGCACGCCGCGCTGGGGTCTCGGAGGGCACCCTCTTTAAGCGCTTTGCCACCAAGGAAGATCTCTTTGAGGAGGCGGTGGGCCTGCGCGACTACGCTGCCTGGCGCGGCGAGCTGCCCGGGCTTGTGGGCGAGGGGGACGTGCGGCGCAACCTGGAACGCGCGGCGCTGCGCTTTCTGGAGGCCGCCGCGCGAATCGTGCCCAGCCTGATGCTGATCTTCTCGCGGGGGCACGCTCCCGACCACAATCCGATGCTTCAGCGCCTGGGAAATCCGGTTCGTCAGGACGCCGACGCCCTGGCGGCCTACCTCCGGGCCGAGGTGGCGCTGGGACGAGTGCGGCCGGTGGATGCAGACGTGACCGCCCTGCTGCTGATGGGGAGCCTCACCCACTACGTCCACCGTGAGCTGATGACCCCCGAAGCGGGCCGCGAACCGCTGGACGCCGGGCGCTTCGTCCGCGGGCTGCTCGACGTGCTGTGGCCCGGCCTGGAACCCTAGAGCACAACCCCGCGTATGCCTGCCCGTAAGGAAGTCCGCACTCGCGAATAAACGCTCTTCTGCGCCCTGAGGTGGCCTATGAATTCTTCTCCCTCTGCTCTGCTGCTTGTGCTCACGCTGCTGGCCCTGCCGGGCGCGGCGGCCCAGGTGACCGCCCCGGTGCCCGTGCAGACGCCCGCACCCCTCACGCTGACAAGCACGCTGGAGCGCCTGCGTGAGAGCCCCGGCTGGCGCAGCGCGGACCTCCAGTACCGCAGCGCCCAGCTCGCCCTGGACCGGGCGCGTGCCCGTGCGGGCCTGAACGTCACGGCAAGCGCGGACGCCGCCGCCGTCAAGCTTCCCCTGGGCGAGGGCAGCTTCACCGTCACCCCCACGCTGACCGTGCAGGCCTCCGCGAGCGTTCTGCCTTGGTCCCCCGCGCTGGAAGGTGTGCGGAGTGCCGAGCGCGCGGCGAGCCGCGCTGCCCTGGACCTGCGGTCTGCCCGGCTCAGCCTCGTCGTGAACGCGGTGCAGGCGTACTGGACCGCTCGCAATGCCGCCGCGAACCAGGCGTTGGCAGAGGCCCAACTGGCCCTTGCGGCTCGGCAGCTTGGGGTTGCCCAGGCCCAGCGCGCGGCGGGCATGCTGGCTCCCGAGGCGCTGCTCGCGCGGGAAGGAGCTCTGGAGGACGCGCGGGCGGCACAGCGTCAGGCCCGCCTGGAAGTGGACCTCGCCGCGCGGGGGCTCGCCAACCTGCTGGGCCAGCCCGTCACCCTCCCCACCGACGCCGCCGCCTTTGGTCCCCTGCCCGCGGTGCCCGCCCCACCCGGCCCCCTCGAAAGCCTCGTGGCCCGCGCCCTCGCCGCGCGACCGGAGGTGACCCGCGCAGAGAACGACCTGGCCGACGCGCAGGCGCAGCTGCGGTCCGCACAGCTCGACGCCCGGCTTCCCGATGTGACGGCCAGCGTTCAGTACGGCCAACTGGGAAGCACCCAAACCTCGGCGGGGCGGGTGGTCGGCGGCAGCCTGAACCTGAAAGCAGGCGTGCTCGCGGCCCAGGCCAGTTTCCCGCTGCGGGACCCCGGCGAGCGGCCGACAGGGCTGGCCCTTGGCCTCAGCGGCAGCTTCCCGGTGGTGGGTGGGGAAAAGGGCGCGGTTCTCGCCGCCGCCGAGGTGGGCGTAGAGCTCGCGCAGCTCGCGCTGGAGACGGCGCGGCAGAGCGTGGACCTGGAAGTGCGGCAGCGCGCCGCGGACCTTGCGCGTGCCCTAGACAGCCTGGACAGCGGGCGGAGCGCCCTTGCCCGCGCCCAGGCCGCCCTCACGACTGCGCAAGCCCGGCTGTCGGCAGGGCTGGCCACCGAGCTGGACGTGGAGGCGGCCAAGCTTGGCGTTCAACAGGCGGGACTGGCGGTGGAGCGTGCCACCGTGCAGGCCCACCTCGCCTCGCTGCGGCTCGCGCAGGCGACCGGCGAACTCGACCCGACCCTTCTCGTCACCCCTATCCCGGAGGCCCGTCCATGAACCCACTCTTCCTCACCCTGGCCCTCACCCTGGTCTCGCCCGTCGCCGCCGCGCAGACCGTAAGCCTCACGCTGCCGGACGCCGTAAGCCGCGCGCTCGCCGGTGGCCCCGACGTGACGACCGCCCGCGCCAACCTCCAAAAGGCGCAGGCGAATGCCCGGGCCGTCCGCGCCGATCCCAGCGCGATCATCACCACCCTCACCCAGGCCGAGCAGGGCCTTCAGGCCGCCGAAGCCACCCTGGCGGGCACCAAACTGAATGTCGCGCAGACCGTGATCAACCAGTACCTCGCCGCCTCTGAGGCCGCTGGGCGCGTTGCCCTGAACGAGGCACAGGTGCGGCTCGACGAGCGCAACCTTCAGATCGCCCGAGCCCGCCTGCAGGCGCGCGTTGCCACCCAGCTCGACGTGAACCGCGCCCAGACCAGCCTCAGTCAGAACCGCCAGGAGCTCGCCGACGCCCGCGCGCAGCTCCCGGTGCTCGAAGCGCAGCTCGCCCGCACGCTGGGGCTGAACGTGGGGACCAACCTGCGCCTCGCCGCGCCGCCCACCCCCCCCAAGCTCAGCGTGGCCTTGACCGCCCTTCAGTCAGGGCTGGAACAACGCCTGCCCACACTTGTTCAGGCCGCGCAGGCCGTGGAGTTCGCCGCCCTTCAGGTGCGCCTCTCCGACAACGACTACACCCCGGCCCGCACCCTCCAGGATGCCCGAACGGCGCTCGACAACGCCCGCCGTGACCTAGAGAGCGCGCAGCGGGGCGCGAGCACCCAGGTGCGTGACGCCTACCGCGCCGTGCAGGACGCACAGGAGCGGGTGAACATCGCCCGGCAGAGCCTCACCAACGCACAGACTGCCCTCACGCAGGCACAGGCTCGCCTCAGGGCGGGGACCGCTGCCGCCGTGGAGGTGCAGCAGGCGCAGGTGCAGGCGCAGCAGGCCCAGTTCAGCCTCACCCAGGCACAAAACGGCGTTTGGCGCGCGCTCGCCGCGCTTTCTGTCGCCTCCGGAACCGACGTGACGGGGCTGGTCCAGTGAGGAGGGGGGCTGCCTCGCACGGGCTGGCCCTGGCCCTCACCGTCCTGCTGCTTGCCGCCTGCTCGCCCAAGAGCGGTGGAGAGCCCCAGAACGCGGCCTCGCCCCCCACCCGCAACGACCTGGACGCCGCACCGGCCAAAACGACGGCGCTCACCGTGCGGACCATTCCCGCTCGGGCAGGCACACTCACCGTAACGCGTACCGCGGCGGCCACCCTGCGCGCCGACCGCGACAGCAACGTCGCTGCCCAGGCGAGCGGCACCGTGACCGCGATCCTGGCCGGGGAGGGCGAGCGGGTGCGGGCCGGGCAGGTGGTGGTGCAGCTCGACGATACGGCGCAGCGGCAGGCGCTGGAAAATGCCCGGTTGCAGCTGCGGCAAGCGCAGATCAATCTGGAACAGACCCGCACGAACACGGCGCAGGGCACCGCCGCGCTGGAAGCCGCTGTGCGGGCGGCCGAGGCAAACCTCCAGAAGGCGCGGCAGGACGCTGCCAGTGCCGAGAGCCTCTACGCGCTGGGTGGAATCAGCCAAGCAGACCTCACTGCCGCCCGAAGTGCGCTCGCCCAGGCAGAAAGCGGGCTGGTGCAGGCCCGCAACAACCTCGCGCAAAACGGGCGGAGTGGGCAGGGCAGCGTGGCCCTGCTGGAGGCACAGCGGCAAAGCGCACAGGCGGGCGTGCGCCAGGCCGAAGAAAACCTGGCCCGAACGCGCGTGAAGGCCCCCTTTGCAGGCGTGATCGCGTCGCTGGCGGTGGAAGTCGGCGAGTTCGCCTCCCAGGGCAGCCCGGTCTTTCGCCTGGTGGACGAGGGGAGCGTCAAGGCCACCTTCAACGTGCCGCCCGGAGACGCTGCGGTCTTTCAGCCGGGCACCCGACTCAACCTCGACTACGGCGGTGAAACCTACGTCGCCACTGTGCAGGACGCGAGCGGCGTGGCGGGCAGTGACCGGCTGGTCCCCGTGACCGCGCGGGTGCAGGGCGGCGGCAAACTGCCGGTGGGCGGCACCGCTCAGGTCCGCTACCGCACCACGCTGGGCGGGGGCGTGCTGGTTCCCACCGCCGCGATCAGCGTGGACGGGGGGGAAAACGCGGTGTACGTCGCTCAGGACGGCGTGGCCCGCCGCGTGCCGGTGACCGTTGCCGCCGAATCGGGCGGGTGGGTCGCCGTACAGGGCCTGGAGGAGGGGGCCCGCGTCATCTCCCCCGTTCCGGCCAGCCTACAGGACGGGGCGAGCGTCCGCGTGGGCGGAGGAGACCAGTCATGAGCACCCACGACCCACCGGAGTTCTCGCTGCCGCGCGGCACCCTGCCCGACGGCACACCCGAACCCGCCGTTCACCCCGCCGTCCGCTTCAGCGTGCGCAACTACGTCTTTTCCATCGGCATCTTCCTGATGGTGGTGCTGCTGGGCCTGATCGCGTCCACCCGCCTGGGCGTGGAGCTGCTGCCCAACTTCGAGGTGCCGGTGCTCGCCGTCAGCACGAGCTACCCGGGCGCGACCCCCGACCAGGTGGACCGCGAGGTGAGCCAGAGGATCGAGGACGCGGTGAGCACGCTGGGCGGCGTGGTGGACATCAACACGACCAGTGTGAGTGGACAGTCGGCGGTGGTGATCACCTTTGCGGACGGCACCGATATCGACGCGGCGGCCAACAGCGTCTCGCAGGCCGTGGCCGCCATCCGCGCCACCCTCCCCAGCGGCAGCGACGCCCCGGTCGTGCAGAAGTTCGACCCCAACGCCACGCCCATCCTCACGCTCGCGCTGCTGGGCGGCTCGGCGCGCACGGCAGACGTGGTGGCCTACGCCGAAGACACCCTGGTCCCCCGCCTGCAACGCGTCGAGGGGGTAGCCGATGTGAGCGTGACGGGCGGCCCCGAGCGGCAGGTGCAGGTGCTGCTCGACCCCGCTCGCCTCCAGGCGTACAACCTCTCCCCCGCCCGCGTCACGGCAGCGATCCAGGCTTCGGCCCTCGACCTGCCCGCCGGGAGCCTCACCCAGGGTGGGACGACGGTGGGCTTTTCCACCCGCAATACACCCACCAGCCTCGCGGACGTGGAAAACATCGTGGTGGACCCCGCCTCCGGCCTGCGCGTGGCGGACGTCGCGAGCGTGCGGGACACCACCGCGCGGCCCACCAGCTATGCTCGGGTCAACGGGCAGCCTGCCGTGCTGCTCAATGTCCGCAAGGCGAGCGGCACAAACAGCGTGGCGGTCGCGAACGCGGTGCGGGAGGCGATGGAGACGCAGCCTCTTCCCAAGGGGTACACCCTCACGCTCGCCAGCGACACCACCACCGTCACCCGCGCGACCGTGGAGGACACCTTTCACGAATTCCTGCTCGCCGTCGCCGCCGTGGGCGTGATCGTGCTGCTGTTTCTGGGGAGGCTCAACACCGTCTTCGCGGTGATCCTCGCCATTCCCATCTCCATCAGCGCCGCGCCGCTCCTCTATAGCCTGCTGGGCTTTTCCTTCAATATCGTCTCGCTGCTCGCGATTATCGTTGCCATCGGCATCGTGGTGGATGACTCCATCGTCGTGGCGGAGAACGTGCAGCGCTACCGCGACCTGGGCTACGGCCTGCTCAGGAGCGTGCTGCTGGGCGGCTCCGAAGTCTTTTCGGCGGTCACGGCCGCCTCCTTCGCGCTGCTGGCCGTCTTGATTCCGCTCTCCTTTATGCCGGGCATCCTGGGCCAGTTCTTCAGTCAGTTCGGGTTGGGCCTGGCTGCCGCAATCACCCTGAGCTGGCTCGAAAGCCTGCTGTTCCTGACGGTGCGAATGGCCTACACCCGCGACCCTGAACCCATCGGTTGGGCCCAGGTGCCGGGCGTTCTGGCACGGCTCCCCCGCTTCTTCCACGAGGCCCTGAGCGGCGTGCGAACGCTGCCGGGCCTGCTGCTGCTCGCGCTGGCCGGAGCGGCGGGCTGGCTCCTGCTGGACCGGGCCACCCGCCTCCCAACCCCTGCCGTCGCCCTCCTCGCCGTACTGCTCGCGCCCGTGGGCCTCACGCTGGTGCGATATGGGCTCACGGTCCTGCTGGCCCTGCTCGAGGCGCTGACCGGCACCCTGCACGGCCTGACCAATCGCGCTGTGACGGGAACCGCCCGCGCCTATGCCCGCAGCGTGGGCACGGCCCTGCGGCGGCCCGGGGTGGTCATGCTGATCGCCGGGCTCTTTCTGCTGAGCGTGCCTCTCGCGCTCCGCGGCGTCGGCTTCTCCTTTGTGCCGCAGAGTGACAGCGGCATCCTGACCGTAGAGGTCGAACTCCCCGCCGGAACGGACCTCGCCCGCACGAACGCGCTCACCGCCCGCATCGAGGCGAACCTGCTGAAGCGCCCGGAGGTGCGGCTCGTCCAGACCAGCGTGGGCGCAGGGGGTGTGCTGGGCGGCACCAACGCCAACACCGCCACCCTGACCGTCACCCTGGTGGACCGGGAAGAGCGCCCCGGCATCGAGACCCTCACCGCGCGTCTCGCACGGGACCTCCAACCCCTCGCGCAGACGGTGCCCGGGGCGGAAGTCCGGGTGGCCTCGCAGCAGACCGGCCCCGGCGGAAGTTTTGACCTCAGCCTGGCGCTGACCGCACCCAACCAAGCGCTGCTCGCCGAGCGCAACCGGGAGGTGCTGCGCCTGCTGGCGGCTGACCCGAACGTCGCTACCGTGGAGAGCAGCCTCAGCGCCACCCGCCAGGAACGCAGCTTTGTGCCCGACCCCGCCCGCCTCGCCGGCAGCGGCCTCAGCGTCAGCGACGTGGCGCAGGCCCTGCGAACCTACAACGAGGGCAGCGTGAGCGGGACGCTACGCGACGCTGACCGCAGCGTAGACATTGTGGTGCGGCTGAATCCCGCCGAGGTGCAGAACGAGCAGAGTCTGCTGTCACAGACGGTGTACTCTCCTTCGCTCGGGGCAAACGTGCCGCTGGCCGAACTGGGAGACTTTCAGCTCCGGCAAGCCCCCGCCACCCTCAGTCGCCTGAACAAGGCGTACACCGCCACGCTGAACATCAATCTCGCCCCCAGGGTCAATCCCTTCGCGTACCAGGGAACGATCATCGAGAACGTGCGCCGGGCTGGCCTGCTGGAAGGCAACGTTAGCCTGGGCAACGCAAGCGCCTTTGGCAGCACCGGCCTGACCGCCGATCTGGTGTTCTATGGCCCGGTGGTGTTGGTGCTCGCCGTGCTGCTCACGTACCTGGTGCTGGGCTCACAGTTCAACTCCTTCCGCTATCCCCTCTACCTGCTGCTGCCCATCCCCCTCGCCATCGTGGGGGCGCTGTGGACGCTCAACCTCTTCGGGGTGGACCTCGATGTGATCACGGTGCTGGGCATGGTGATCCTGCTGGGCCTCTCCACCAAGAATTCCATCCTGTACCTCGAATTCGTCACCGAGCGGATGCGAACGCTTCCCCTGCGTGAGGCCCTGATCGAGGCCGCCGAGCTGCGCTTTCGCCCGATCGTGATGACCACCCTCACGGTGCTCGTGATCAGCATCCCGCTGGTGTTCGGGCAGGGCGACGGGGCAGAGTTCCGCCGGGGCCTGGGCATCGTGATCCTGGGCGGCGTGATCACCTCCACCCTGCTCACCTTCTATGTGGTGCCCAGCGTCTTCTACCAGTTCGAGCGGCGGCGCCAGTCCGCCCTACCCGCTGGTGAAACTGGCCTCGCACCCGCTGGGCACTGACCAGCCGTCCCGGTTTCCCGCCGCTCCTGCACCGACGGAGCGGCGTTTCCTTGGCCTTTCGTACAGCTTCTCTCAAGACCGCCCTCGAGAAAGCCCCCTACAATGCAGCCAAAACAGCAGCACCTTCCCGGCGACGCCCGGCGAGACACAAGGAGAGAGGAACAGGATGGACTGGCAAAACCTCCCCGGAGGGGGAAATATCGAGGACCGCCGTGGAGGGGGCTTGCCCGGCGGGGGAATCGCCGTGGGGGGCATCGGAGGACTGATTCTCGCCCTGATCGCGATGTTTTTCGGCGTCGATCCCAGTGCCGTGCTGGGCGGGAACCAGGCCCCGACTCCAGCACAGACCAGGACCGCACCCGGCGAGCAAGACATTGCCTATCAGTTCGTGGACCGCATTCTGGCCAGCACCGACCGGGTTTGGTCGGACATCTTTGCTCGGGCGGGCCGCACCTACACTGAACCGACCCTGGTGCTGTTCAGTCAGGCCGTCAACAGTGCCTGCGGACAGGCCAGCAGCGCGGTGGGGCCCTTCTACTGCCCCCTTGATCAGAAGGTGTACCTGGACACCAGCTTCTTTAGCCAGATGGACCGCCAGCTTGGTGGGGGCGGCGACTTCGCGTACTCCTACGTGATCGCCCACGAGGTGGGGCACCACGTCCAGAACGAGCTGGGCATCGCCGATCAGGTCACCCGTGCCCAGCAGCAGGCCCGCAGTGAGGCCCAGGCCAATGCCCTCAGCGTGCGCCTCGAACTTCAGGCGGACTGCTTCGCCGGTGTGTGGGGAAACCATGTCGCCGACCTCGCCAACCTCACCCAGGAGGACGTACGCGAGGCCATCAACACCGCCGCGGCGATTGGTGACGATGCCCTCCAGCGGCGGGGGCAGGGCTACGTGGTCCCCGATTCCTTTACCCACGGCACGAGTGAGCAGCGTGTGCAGTGGTTCATGACCGGCTTCCAAAGTGGCGATCCCAACCGCTGCGACACGTTTTCTGGACAGCTTTGACCCGGGGCAGCGGCGCCCTGACGGCGTGCGTGTCCACCGGTCACCCCCGACTCCCTTGGACGGTCGGGGGCTTCTCCATTGTCCTGAGGCGCAGCGCTTGCCGCCGCACCATACCGCTGCGCGTCCAACCCGTCACCGTCTGGGCCCCCGCCCGATGACGCTCATTGACATGCCGGGCTGAAGGAACACGGGCAAACGCTGAGGCGCTCCCGCACAGCAGACCAGACGCAGAGCGCAGGAGGCCACGGCACATGCCCTGCGCTCTGATCACACCTATAGGCTTGACATCGCCGGAACCGGTGTCGGGCTCGGCAGCCCCGGTGTGTCCGGATTCTCTGAGGGTGTGGGCTCGGGCATTCCCGGCAGGTCGGGGTTTGCGGGTGGGTCCATAATCGGGCCCGTATCCTCACTGCCCGGCAGCCGTTCCGGCAGGGGTGCAGGGGTGTCCGTCGGCTCGCTGGCGGGGGCTGGGGGACGGTCATAGGGTCCGGTCATCGACATACCTCCTGGTGGAATGGGAGCAGTATGCGCGGCCTAGATGCTCAGCACACGAGAGGGGGGTGAAGAAGAGTTCACAGCAGCGGCCCAACGACGTTCCGGAACAGATTCTACCGGCGTTCCTGCTCGGCTTGGCCGTACTGAATGATGCGGCGGCTTGGCAGCAGGCTGGTCATTTGGGTTGTGGGGAAGTACGGGGGGGCCAAGCCATTGAGCATCCGCTGGTCGTACGTGAAGCTGCGCTGCATCCCCGAAGTGCACTGACCGGTCCCCGAATTGAACCTCCCAAAGGGCCCGTAGGTCTTCTCGATCACGCCCCCCAAAATGTAGACCTTGCCATTACAGTCTGCTGTCGCGTAGTTCTCAACGCGGACCTGCCCCACAGAGGCCATCAACGTGGCGTGAATCCGGACGTCGCGAGGAACATTCAGGCTTCCACCCGTGTTCCCCAGACCGATCAGCACGTCGCCGCCACTACTGTAGATGCCCAGCACATTCCGCTTTACCAGGGGATCGGTCTCACAGTTCGGAACGATCACCTGCCCGTCTTCGCCCCGCCGCAGGTCACCGTCACAGGGATCATCCTCGTACTTGAGATCGCTGGCGATACGGATATCGTCCGCCGCTGCAACGGTGATCTCCGAAAACGCCGCCAGAGCCGGTGGCGCTGTCTTGGGATCGTTCGCGTTTGTACGAGCAGGAGCTGCCAGACGTGTAATCCGGCCACTCGCGTAGATCACACCGTTAAAGGCGGTAATCTCCTGACCGCTTGCGTTCCTCGCCACCCTCCAGGTATTTCCGGACTTCATGTAGAAGGTGCTGTCCTCAAAAGCCCGGTACTCGGTGCCATTGACGGTGATGGCCTGGTACTTCTTCCCGTTCTTTCCTGGAATCTCCGTCCCCGCCGTTCCCACACTCAATGTGACTGTCGCATCACCATTGATCAGGATGCCCGCCCGCTCGGCAGCGCCCTTCTGATCGTTCGAGTTGTTGGGAAGCTCAATTTCATCCGCCTCCCAGTCCACCCCACTTGTAAAGGTCGGAACCGCATTGCCGTAGGCTGGCGTAGGAGACAGGTCGGCAACGTCACGAAATGCCGTACAGGCCGGTTGCCGCCGACCACCGCAGCCGTCCGTGCGTTGAAACCAGGCTCCCCTCTGCCCCGTGTCTGTCACCCCTGAGCTCGACACTGCCCCGCCGAACCAGGGCTGGCCGTAGAATGCGAAGTTCCCATTGGTATGCACCGGTCCGTTAAAGAGCGTGTCCGAAGTGAAATAGATCTGGGCCGCCCTGTCACTCTGCTGGTGGATATCCGTAAGCAGAGCAAAGCGAGCAAAACTGCCGTTGCCCACGTCAAACTGATACTCGCCGCTGACCGTGAGCGTGCGCCGCGCCGCCCCCTTACTCGCAGCGATCACCGTTACATAGGGCAAGCTGTACGTTTGGGTGCTGTTGCGAGATCCAGAGATGAACCGGCCCACACCGATAGAAACCGTTTCGGCCACAGCGCCATCACAAGCGGGCAGCGCGCCCGTGAACGTGACTCGCACACTCAGCGTTTGCCCGCCCTCCACAGTGAAGGGACCGTAGCATCCACCACCCGGCAGGCTGTTCTGTAACTGGGCGGCGAGCGTTTGCATGTTCTGGGCCACCCGCTGGGGATCGGGGCTTGGGCTATTTTCACCCTTCGAGAACACCCAGGTACCTGCATTGCCCAGCACGTTGCGTTGTGCCAGATCCGTCACGGTGTCACTCAGCTTGGTGCCCACCGGCCCCCGCAGCAGGCTCTGCGCGAAATTGCGGCCTCCTTGCGCTAGGGCAAGGGTTTGCGCCGTTGCCACGGTGTCGCCCGTCTGCCGCAGATTCCCTACGGTGAGCTGGGTCGTGACGGCCACCACACCCAGCACCAGCACGATCAGGAAGAGTGCGGAGACAAGGGCCATGCCCTGTTCGTGTCGCGTGTTCAAAGCCATCCTACCTTCATCACGAACAACTCACCGATGTCCCCGGGGCGACATACCTCAGAGGTTTGGTCGTTAGCGTAAACAGTTTTGGGATCTCTACCGTGCTGCTTAGGGAACGTGTCAGCAGACTGCTTCCCTGCCCACGTTGCATCGTGATACTCAGCTGCACCCGCGACAAGCTGGCCGTTTCGGGCAGATCCGCAAGCGCCGTGTAGGAAGCCCCGTCCGTAGCCACGTACCGGATATTGAAGGCAGAGACATTAAAGGCCAGCGGTGTCTCAATGATGGTGGCCCTGGCCCTCACGCCCCGGAAGATCATTTTCTTAGTCGGGTTGTATGTGTACCCAACAAGACGCAGACGCTGTACCAGATTCCCGGTCGAGAAACACAAGGTATTGGGTTGGCCCGCATGACTGAGGGTGACCTTTCCATTCCCGCCGACGGAGCTCGCGGCGTTGAGGTCCAGCACGGTCGCCAGACCCTGGACCGGGTTCACAAGCAAAAACGGCGTGTCACTGTCCCAACTGAAGCCTGCGGGCGCCAGGACCTGAACGTTGTTTGCATTCGGAAAGCCGCTGCCGCTGGGGCCAACGACCGGGTGAACGCCCGTATCAGCCACCTGTGCCATGGAGATGGCGGTCGCCGTGCTCACGTAGGGCGTGTCGGTGACCATGCCGTACGCAGCATTTCGCAAGTCCTGGGTAAGAATCGCCATTGTGCGGCGCAGGCTGCTTTCTAGGCTGATTTCCCGTTCAGTGCTCGTCTGCATGCGAATAGCCGTCCTGCTGGACTCCAGTAACAATCCCAACAGGATGGCCAGAATTCCCATAGCCACCAGCAGCTCTACCAGCGTGAATCCATCAGTAGATCGTCGTCGCTTCAACGCAGCGCACCGCTCCTCTCTCGTTCCAGCAAGCCTGGGTGTTGTACGTGCGGGCCGCCACCCCCAGCAGGGATACGCCTCCAACAGCAGGATTGAAGCTCCCGTTGTTGCGAACCGTCACGCAGTAGTGGGCTCGGCCCGCAGGAGACATCAGGTACGCACTGCATCCTGTTGGAGTGCTCGTCAAGGTGACGGGTGTGGGCGGCGTGCCAGGCTGGAACACCAGAAGCTCTGAGCCACCCTCCGGGAGGGTCAACACGTGTTGCGTGATTTGGTCTGTCACCGTGGAGAGCACCTGCGTGACCCGCGTGCGGTAGGCCGCGCCGGAGTTAGAGACCATCGTGGAGATGTACACGCTCATGGCCGCGGCCATCATGACCGTGAGAATCAGCAGGGCGACCAGCACCTCCACGATGGTTAAACCGGCGCTGCGACCCTGCATCACTTCACCTCCGTCTGACCGTTGCCAGACACCAGCACCCGCCGTGAGGTCGCGCCCCGTCTCACCGCGAAGCAGGGAATATTCGTCCCGTTCTCCACACAGGTAGCCAGGGTTTCCAGACGGGTCACGAGGCCCGGAGCGGAGATGCACAGCCAGCCGGTTGGATTGGTGGTACCCGCCGGGAGATTGATTTTCCCGGACGTACTGGCAAGAGCAGGGGCAGCCGAAGCCGTCTCGCAACTGCTCAGCGTCAGACCGCTCGTGCCGGGTCCCCATTCAACGCCGCTCGTGCCGTACTTGATGACGTACAGCGCGTTGTTGGTGTTGGCCCGCGAGGCACTCTGCTGAACAGCGAGAGCAAACTCGTTCGCATAACCGGTCAACGCAAGGGCCCGGGAGGAACTATTGAAGTTGAGGGCGGCCAGTGCCGAGAGCACCGCCACAATGGCCAGCACCACCAGCAACTCCAAGAGTGTCAGACCCGATACCTGCATGAGAAAACCTCGCCCCCACTTAAGATCAGCGCGCGCCTACGGGGCTGCCGATACACCTTTGTCACCCCGCTACCCAGCCAGGATGGAAAGGGAAATCTGACAAATTTCTTTCGGGAAGGCAGCCTCACGCCCGTTGGGCTGGTCTGGACGCTGGCAGGAGGCGCGTCACGGAAACCGGTCCTCACGAGTGGTGCACTCCGTCTCATAGGGAATTCCCCAAGACACCCTCTGCGCCGGACACCGTACCCTATGCCCATGCTCGTCTCTGGCCGGGTTCAGGACCTTCTCTCGCAGGAGCGGGCGCTGCTCGCCGACCTTCAGGCGTTTCTGGAAGCGCAGGGGGCGCCGCCGGAGGCCGTAGACTACGCTCGTCAGGCCGCTCGGTCGCTGGACGAGACGTTCCTGCTCGTGGTGGTGGGTGAGTTCAATGCGGGCAAAAGCAGTTTCGTGAACGCGCTGCTGGGGTCGCCGGTGCTGCCCGAAGGGGTGACCCCCACCACCGACCGCATCTACGTTCTGGTGCATGGCGACCGCCCGGGACAGCTGGAGCCGACCCGTGACCCCTTTGTGAGCCGCCTGACCTATCCCCTCCCCAGCCTGGAAGGGGTCGCCCTGGTGGACACGCCGGGCACAAACGCGATTATCCGCCAGCACCAGGCACTGACCGAGGGCTTCTTGCCCCGTGCGGACCTGGTGCTTTTTCTGACTTCGGCAGACCGTCCCTTTACCGAGTCGGAGCGGCAGTTTCTCTCGCTGGCGGCGCGCTGGGGCCGCAGCGTCATCCTGGTCGTCAACAAGGCGGACCTGCTGGAAACGCCGGAACAGCGCGAACAGGTGCGCGAATTTGTGGAAAAGGGGGCGCGGGGTGTGCTGGGCCTGACGCCGCCCGTCTTTCTGATCAGCGCGCGGGCCGAGCAGCGGGGGGGCGACCCAGGCTTTGCCGCCCTGCGCGAGGTCCTGAAAACGCGCCTGTCAGAAACCGAGCGCACCCGCCTCAAGCTGCAAAACCCGCTGAACACAGCGGCCGAAATTCTGGGCGCTGAGGAGGCTCGTGCCGAGGCCGCACGCCGAACGCTGGCCGAGGACCTGCGTGTGTTGCACGACCTCGAAGCGCAGCGCGAGCGTCACCGTGAGACGATGCTGGGCGAACTCGACGGACAGCTTAACCGTGTGGCTCGCCTCCTCAGCGAGTTCGAGGTGCGCGCCGACCGCTTTATCGATCACCAGCTGCGCTTTTCTAACCTGCGCGGCCTGATGAACAGCCGCGAGCTGGAAGAGCAGTTTCGGCGCGAGGCGGTCGCAGAACTTCCCGAAGCGATCGACCGACAGTTTGGCAGCATGATTGACCGCTTTGTGGAGGCCAATCTGCACTTTTGGGAGGACGTGCAGGCTTTTTTGATTCGCCGCCAGCCCAGTTCGGAGATCGCGCGCACCCGCTTCTCCTACGACCGGGCCGCGCTGCTTGAAGGCATCGCGGGCAGCGCCCGGCAGCACCTGGAAACCACCACCGAGCAGGACCTCGCCCGGCAGCTCTCGCGGGACGCCGAGGACGCGCTCAAGGGCGCCGTGGGTGGCCTGGCGGGCGGCATCGGCATCGGGGCTACACTAGGGGCCCTGATAGGAGCCTCTGCCGTAGACTTCACGGGCGGCATCCTGGCCGGGCTCACCCTGGGCAGCCTGGGCCTGTTTGTCCTGCCCAACAAGCGCATCCAGGCACACCGCCAGCTGCGCCGCAAGGTTGCCGAGCTGCGCGAGGCGCTGGAGCGCATCATCCGCCGCGAGTACGAGCGCGAGCAGGAACGGGCCGACCAACGCCTGCAAGACGCCCTCAGCCCCTACACGCAGTTTACTGAGCAGGAGCAGGCCCGCCTGACGCAGGCCCAGGCGCGGGCTGCCGAACTGCGAGCGCGCCTAGATGCGCTGCGCAACGACGTTCGGACCTGGAGCACACAGGCCGGCAGCACTTGACAAAAGGGGCCCAAGTCCGTAGCATTCTTTTCGCCCTTCACCCTGCTCGGGTGGCGGAATTGGTAGACGCGCACGTTTGAGGGGCGTGTAGGTTTCCTGTGTGGGTTCAAGTCCCATCCCGAGCACCACAAGGCCGTAAGCCCAGCGCTTGCGGCGTTTTTGTTGCCTGCTGGCGGGGGCGCTCCTCTGGCACGCCCTGCCCGAAAGTGCTATAGTTCGCCCTGCATTGCTGGCGCAGCGCAGCGGGGACGCCTGAACCTGGTCAGGGCCGGAAGGCAGCAGCCATAAGGGATGATCCTCGGGTGCCGCTGCTTCCCGGCAATGCTTTTTGTTTGTTTGCCCCGCCGGGCGTGCGCGGCGGTGCGGCCAAGCTTCAGGGATGTTAAGGTGAGCTACGGCGGCCGCAGCGGCCGCACATCCCCCTTCCACCCGCGTCCCGCGAGACGCCCCGTGCTCGGCACGGTAAGCCCGCCCGAGAGGCGGCGATGGAGGCCCCTCATGCAAAGTCACGCGCAACCCTCGAGCGTCTTCCCGCCTGCTTTCCGGGAGACGCTCGCCCTACTTTTCTCTGTAGGAGTCCTGGCATGAAGCTTGAGCAGCGCTACGAAGGCAAGGCGAAAAAGGTCTACGCGACCGAGAATCCCCTGGAATACGTGGTGGAGTACAAAGACGACGCGACCGCCTTTAATGGGGTCAAACGGGCCCAGATCAGGGGGAAGGGCGCCATCAACAACGCGATCACCGCCCATCTCTTTCCCCTGCTCGAACAGGCCGGGATTCCCACCCACTTTCTGGAAAAGCTCTCGGAACGCGAGCAGCGGGTGCGGGCCGTCACGATCATTCCCGTCGAGGTGATTGTGCGCAACGTGGCCGCCGGAAGCTTTGCCAAGAGGCTGGGGCTGGAGGAAGGCACGCCGCTTGCGCGCCCCGTCGTCGAATACTGCCTCAAGTCCGACGCGCTCGGTGACCCGCTGATCAACACCGACACGGCGGTCGCGCTGGGCTGGGCGAGCCCAGAGGACCTGGCACGCCTGCGCGAACTCGCGCTGCGGACCCGCGATGTTCTCACGCCGTACTTTGCCGAGCGCGGCATCCGCCTCATCGACTTCAAGCTGGAGTTTGGCCGCACCCACGACGGCACGATCGTCCTGGCCGACGAGATCAGCCCCGATACCTGCCGCTTCTGGGACATGGCGACGGGCGAGAAGCTCGACAAAGACCGCTTCCGCCGTGACCTCGGCGGGGTCGAGGAGGCCTACGCGCAGATGCTCTCGCGCGTGACGGGAGGAGGGGGACAGGATGTGGCTTGAGGGCTGACCGCCTTCCCTCTTTCCCGCTTTTCCGCGCCACCCCTCCCCAATTCCCGAGGTTGCCATGCCCACCTATCACGCCAAAGTCATTGTGACCCTCAAGCCGTCCATCCTTGATCCCCAGGGCCGCACCGTCGAGCGGGCCCTGTCCCATCTCGACCACGCCAATGTGTCGGGGGTGCGGGTCGGAAAGTACATCGAACTCACGCTGACGGGCGAGCGTGCGGACGTGGAGCGCCAACTGGCTGAGCTCGTTGAACAGGTCCTCAGCAACCCCGTGATGGAAAACGCCCGCTGGGAGTTGGAAGAGGCCCAATGAAAACCGCCGTCATCCAGTTTCCCGGCTCCAACTGCGACGCGGACGCCCTGCATGCCGCCCGCCTGACCCTGGACCCGGACGCGCAGTTCGTGTGGCACACCGAGGCGGGGCTGCCGCAGGGCACCGACCTGGTGTTCTTGCCGGGGGGCTTTTCCTACGGGGATCACCTCCGAAGCGGCGCGATCGCCGCCCGCAGCCCCATCATGGCCGCGGTCAAAGAACATGCCGAGCGGGGCGGCTACGTCTTGGGCGTGTGTAACGGCTTTCAGGTGCTCACCGAGGCGGGGCTTTTGCCCGGCGCGCTCTCGCGCAACCGCGACCTGCACTTTCGCTGCGCGCCCGTGCATCTGCGGGTGGAAAACGCGCACACGGCCTTTACGGCGGCGTACCAGCCCGGGCAGATCATCGAAATTCCCATCGCGCACGGCGAGGGCAACTACTACGCCGACCCCGAGACGGTCGCCCGGCTGGAGACCGAGGGCCGGGTGGTCTTTCGCTACCTGGATAACCCCAACGGTTCACTCAACGACATCGCGGGCATTGTGAATGAAAGGGGCAATGTGCTGGGCATGATGCCGCACCCCGAACGAGCTGTAGAAGAACTTTTGGGCAGCGTGGACGGCAGAGGACTCTTTGCGAGCCTGAAGGGGGCGTGGCCCGCATGACCGGGACCTCTTCCCTGCGGAACCGGGCCGCCACCTTTGGCCTGACCACCGAGGAATTCGATCTCGCTGCCGAGCGGCTAGGACGCGAACCCAACGCGCTGGAAGCCGCCATCATCGGGGCGATGTGGTCCGAGCACTGCGGCTACAAGAACTCGCGGCCCCTCTTCCGCGCCTTTCCCACGACCGGGCCGCAGGTGCTGCAAGGCCCCGGCGAGAACGCGGGCGTGGTGGACATCGGGGAGGGCTGGGCTGTGGCCTTTAAGATGGAGAGCCATAACCACCCCTCGGCGGTGGAACCCGTGCAGGGCGCCGCGACCGGCGTGGGCGGCATCCTGCGCGACATCTTCGCGATGGGCGCGCGGCCCTTTGCCGTGCTCGACTCCCTCAGGTTCGGCAACCCCGACTCTCCCCGCACCCGCTTCCTGCTCAATGGCGTGGTGGAGGGCATCGCCCACTACGGCAACGCGGTCGGCGTGCCCACCGTGGGCGGCGAGGTGACCTTTCACCCCTCCTATCAGGAAAACCCGCTTGTCAACGTGATGGCCCTGGGCCTGCTGAGGCACGAGGACCTGGCGAAGGGCACGATGGGCGCGGCAGGCAACCAGATCGTGTACGTCGGCTCGAAGACCGGGCGGGACGGGCTGGGCGGCGCCGTGTTCTCCTCGGCGGACCTCAGCGCCGCCAGCCAGGCGGACCGCCCCGCCGTGCAGGTGGGCGACCCCTTTATGGAAAAGCTGCTGCTGGAGGCCACCCTGGAGGCGATTCAGGCCGGGCTGGTGGCGGGCGTGCAGGACATGGGTGCAGCGGGCCTGGTGTCCTCGACCTGCGAGATGGCCTACCGCGCGAATCTCGGCATCACCATGAACCTCGATCTGGTCCCCACCCGCGAAGAAGGCATGGTGCCCATGGAGCTGTGCCTCTCCGAGTCGCAGGAACGCATGATCCTGGTGCCGGTGCCGGGGCGAGAACAGGAGCTGCTCGACCTTCTCGCCCGGTGGGAACTCGACGTGGTGACGATCGGGGAGGTGGAGGCCCATGACCGCTACCGCCTGACGTGGCGGGGCGAGGTGGTCTGCGACCTCCCCGTCGCCCTGCTCAACGAGGCACCCAAGTACACCCGTGAGGGCGTGGAGTCGGCAGAGATCCGAGCCAAACGCGAACGGGACCTGAGAGGCGTCCCCGTTCCCGGCGACCTGGGCGCAGTGCTTGTCGAGCTGCTCTCGCACCCCACGATTGCCTCCAAACGCCCGATTTTTGAACGCTACGACCATCAGGTGATGACGAACACCGTGGTGGTTCCGGGAGCTGCCGACGCCGCCGTGCTGCGCGTGAAAGGGAGCCGCATGGGGGTGGCCGCGACGAGCGACTGCAACCCCCGCTTCGTGTACCTCGACCCGTACAAGGGAGCTGCCGCCGCCGTCGCGGAAGCCGCGCGCAACCTCGCCTGTGTGGGGGCGACGCCGCTCGCGATCACCGACAACCTCAACTTCGGAAACCCGCACAACCCCGAGGTGTACTACCAGCTCCAGCAGGCTGTGGCGGGCATCGCGGATGCCTGCCGCGCGCTGAATACGCCGGTCACGGGCGGCAACGTGAGCCTGTATAACCAGTACACCGAGGGTGATCACAAGGTCGCCATTCACCCCACGCCCACGATCGGTATGGTCGGCGTGCTGCCCGACGTGAACGCGCGGGCTACCCTGGGCCTCAAGCCAGGACCGCACACCCTCTACCTGCTGGGCGAGCACGCGACCACCCTCGGAGCCTCGCAGTACCTCGAAACGGTGCACGGCCTGGAGGCGGGACAGGTGCCCGACCTTGACCTAGCGCTGGAAGGGCGCGTGATCGCGGGGACGCTGGCCCTGATCCGCGCCGGGCTGACCGCTACCGCGCACGACTGCTCGGAAGGCGGCCTCGCCGTGGCGCTGGCCGAGATGGCGATTGCGGGCGAACAGGGGCTCAAGGTGGAGCTGCAGGCCCCGGCAGGGGTGCGCCCGGACGCCCTGCTGTTTGGCGAAGCCCACAGCCGAGTGATCGTGGCGGTTCCTCTGGGTCACGAGCAGGCGGCGCAGGAGCTGCTCGACCGCCTGGAGGTTCCCTATACCGCCCTGGGAGAAAGCGGCGTGGGGGGTGACCGGGTCACCATTTCTGTAACGGGGGCGAACGTACAGTTGAGCGTGAACCTCCAGACCCTGAAGACCGCCTTTGAAACGCCGCTGCGGGAGATCCTGGGATGATCTTCGATCCAGCCACCGACAAGCCGCAGGACGAGTGCGGGGTGTTTGGCCTGTACTCGCCGCAGCCCAACGACCTGGCGTGGCTGACGTACCTGGGCCTTTTCGCCCTCCAGCACCGCGGGCAGGAGGCGGCGGGCATGTGCGTCTCCGACGGAGACAAATTCCATGTGGACAAGGATCTGGGCCTGGTCACGCAGGTCTTTGATGAGCGGCGGCTCGACGGCCTGCGCCTCCCGAACGCCCGCGTCAGCATCGGCCACGTGCGCTACTCCACCACCGGCTCCAACCTGCGCTTCAATGCCCAGCCCCTCACCACCCGCACGAACAAGGGCATTCTGGGCCTGGCGCACAACGGCAACTTCGTGAATGCCCGCGAGGTGCGAAACACGATGCTGATGGAAGGGGCCCTCTTTCAGACCACCAATGACAGCGAAGTGATGCTTAACCTCATCGCGCGCGAGGCCCACCTGGACCTTATCGAGGCCACGGCTGCCGCGATGAGGAAACTCCGGGGCGGCTACGCCTGCGTGCTGATGAGTCGCCATCAGCTCCTCGGCTTCCGCGACCCGCACGGCGTCCGGCCCCTGGTGATCGGGCAGCGGGAGGACGGCGCCTGGGTGCTGGCCTCCGAGCCCTGCGCCCTGTACGCGGTCGGCGCCCGCCTCCTCCGCGACGTGCAGCCCGGCGAACTCGTGTGGTTCGATCGGGAGGGGCTGCACTCGCTGATGGTGGAACCGCAACACCCCACCCCCTGCTCCTTCGAGTGGATCTACTTCGCCCGCAGTGACGGCGCGCTGGACGGCGTGGACATCCACGAGAGCCGCATTCGGATGGGGATGCAGCTTGCCCGCGAGAAGCCGGTGGACGCTGACATCGTGGTGCCGGTTCCCGATTCCGGCATCGGCGCAGCCATCGGCTACGCCCGCGAAAGCGGCATTGTGTTCGACTACGGCCTGTACAAGAACCCCTACGCGGGCCGCACCTTTATCGCCCCCACCCAGGAGGCGCGCGAGCTCAAGGTCAAGATGAAGCTCTCGCCCACGAGTGCCGTGCGCGGCAAGCGCGTCGTGCTGATCGATGACTCCATCGTGCGCGGCACCACCAGCCGCCAGATCGTGAACCTGCTGCGCGAGGCGGGCGCCACCGAAGTTCACTTTCGGGTGTCTAGCCCGCCCATCACGCACCCGTGCTTCTACGGCATCGACACCGCTGCCCGCAAGGAGCTCGTCGCGAGCACGCACACGGTCGAGGAAATCCGCGAGCTGATCGGCGCGGACACCCTCGCCTTTATCAGCGAGCGCGGCCTGCGCGAGGCGATCGGCGGTCCCGGCCTGTGCTCGGCGTGCTTCACCGGGGACTACCCGGCGGGAACGCCGCTGCTGAGCGACGTGGACAAGCTCGCGCTGGAAGTCTAAGCCCGCCTGCCGAGACAACGGCCGCTTAGGCTGCCGCGCGGGAGCGCCGGGGCAAGCCCAGGCCCAAGCCCGTGAAAAAGCCCCCGAGGAGCGCCAGCCCGGTCATCAGGAGCACCTGGTTGACCGGGCTGGGAAAGTCCCGGGAGCGATTGGCGTTGGCCACCGCGTGGAGCTGGTTGATGTCGATCACGTTTTTGGCGAGCAAAAAGGCCGCGACCAGGAGGATCACCACGCCCAGGAGCAGCGCGACTCGCGAGAGAACTGGCATGGCTTCAGCATACGGCTCTCCCCAACCAGGCGGTTTGCCCGTTCGTTAGGACAGGTTGGGCGTCGCCCAGGCCCGCAGCAGCGCCACCACCTCCGCTGGGCCCGCCACTCGGTACTCAGCGGCTGTCGCGCCCTCCCCCACCTTGACCGTTACGCCGCCCAAGGCCCGCAGGCGCACAAAGCCTTCCTCATCGGTCACGTCGTCACCCAGAAAGACGGGCAGGAGGCCAGGGTGCCGCTGTGCCAGACGCTCGGCCGCGCGGCCCTTGCCAAAACCGGCGGGGCGGAACTCACGGACCTTCTTCCCGGCAATCGCCTCCCAGCCGGGCGGAAGGGTGATGGCGGCCAGCTGAGCCTCCACCTCGGGCTGCCGGTCCTCGGGCACCTCGCGGGAGTGAACGGCCAGGGTCCAGCCCTTGTTCTCGGCCCGCAGGCCGGGCACCGCGGGCAGTTGCGCGGCGAGCGCGCGCAGGGCCGCAGGGTCAGCGGGCGTCATCTCCTCACCGGGCCATTCCATCCCGTGCAGGCCGACGACGGGCAGCGCGGGGAGCCCCAGAAAGGCGTGGACCTGCTCGGCCAGGCGCCCAGTGACGATGGCAACGCGGTGCCGACCCCCCGTCAGGAGGGCTTCCAGCGCCTCGCGCGCGCCGGGTTGCGGCCAGGCCTCCTCCGGGCGGGGGACGATGGGGGCCAGGGTGCCGTCATAGTCGGCCAGGACGAGCAAGGACCGCTCGCGCAGGGCCAGCAGGTCGGGCGGAACGCTCATGCCCCGGCCAACTCCGCCACGAAGCCGTCCGCCCATGCCCGCAGGTCACTCTGGCGCAGGCGACTACGCAACCGGGTGAGGCGAGCCTTTTTCTCGTCGAGGGGCATCGCCAGCGCGCGGGTCAGCGCCTCGGCCAGGCCGCTCGGATGGTAGGGGTTGACCTGCACCGCTTCCGGCAGCTCGTCGGCAGCCCCAGCAAAGCGCGAAAGAACCAGCACCCCATCCCGCGAGCAGGCGGTGAATTCCTTGGCCACCAGGTTCAGGCCGTCGCGCAGCGGGGTAACCAACATCACGTCCGCCGCGCGGTAGTGCGCAACGAGTTCCTCGCGGGGAACCCCCCGGTAGATGTACTGGATGGGCGACCAGCCGCTTTCGGTGTGCTTGCCGTTGATGCGCCCCACCAAGCCTTCGACCCGCGCCCGAAGCTGGCGGTAGGACTCGACCTGTTCACGGCTGGGCACCGCGATCTGCAGAAGGGTGACTCGTCCCCGTGCCTCGGGGTGTTGGTCCAAAAAAGCGTCAAACGCTTCCAGTCGCTCCGGGATGCCCTTGGTGTAGTCCAGACGGTCTACACCCAGCAGAATCTGGGTTTGCAGGGTGCGGCGGATACGGTCGGCCGCCTCCTCCACCTCGAGACTCGCGGCGAGCTGCTCGTATGCATCCACTTCGATGCCGATGGGGCGGTCCACCACCCGGCTGACCTGCCCCCGCCAAGAGACCGTGTCTCCTGCGGTCTCCGCATGCAGCACGCGGCGGCAGGCCGACTGGAAGTGGGAGACGTACTCGGGCGTGTGCATGCCGATCAGGTCTGCTCCGAGGATGCCGTCGAGAATCTCCTGATCCCAGGGGAGGGTACGAAACACCTCGGTGGAGGGCCAGGGAATATGCCAGAAGAAGCCGATTCGGGCTTCGGGCAACACCTCACGAATCAGGCGCGGCACCAGCGCGAGCTGATAGTCATGCACCCAGATCAGGTCGCCTGCTCGGTAGCTCTCCACAGCCGCCCGCGCGAAGCGGCGATTGACCTCCACGTAGGCGCGCCAGTTGGAGGCCAGATACTTCGCGCGCTCGATGAAGTAGTGACTCATGGGCCACAGGGCACGGTTGGCAAATCCGTAGTAGAACTCGCGCACCTCGCTCTCGCTCAGGCGAATGCGCCTCAGGCGGTAGCGGGGATCACCCTGCGGAAGGTCTACCTCGGTCACGTCGGGGTGCTCTTCCCCCCAGGCGATCCAGGTGCCGCCCGCGTGTTGTAGGGCGGGGTCGAGCGCAGCGGTCAGCCCCCCGATGGAGGCCGTCCAGGTGAGCGTTCCGTCCTCGCCCTTTTTCGGCGCGTACGGTTCACGGTTGGAGATGACGATCAGACCCACAGGTATCCTTTCCAGAACGGGGCTCAGCGCAGCAGCGAGGCGCCGCCATCCACATAGATCTCCACACCGGACACGTGCCGCCCGAGGTCAGAGGCGAGAAAGAGGCAGGTATCCGCCACGTCGACCGGCTGGCCCTGGCCCCCGTGCAGCGCGGGGTTCCCCTCCGGCAACTCCACTTCGATGCCGATTTCCTCGGTATCGCGCTCCTCGGTGCGCTCCTCGATGTTCGTCTCGATCGCGCCGGGGCACACGGCATTGCAGCGAATCCCGTGGCGGCCCAGTTCCAGCGCCACCATCTTCATCAAGGCCACCTGCCCAGCCTTGGAGGTGCTGTAGGCGGTCGCGCCGGGCGTCGAGAAGGTGCGGGTGCCGTTCACGCTGCTGGTGATGATGATGCTCCCGCCCCCTCGCCGCTTCAGGTGCGGCACGGCGAAATGCACGGTGAGGTACGTGCCCTTGAGGTTGATGCCCAGGGTTCGGTCCCACTCGTCGGGTTGCAGCTCGTCGATGGGAGCCCATACGCCGTTGATCCCAGCGTTGGCAAACACGATGTCCAGGCCGCCAAAGGCCTGCACCGCCGCTGCGATAGCCTGCCGCACCGATTCTGGGTCGCTGACGTCGCAGTGCACGTACAGGGCCTGCCCGCCCTGCCCGGTGATCTCGTTGCGGACACGCTCGCCTTCCTCCGACTGAACGTCGGCAAGAACCACTCGTGCTCCCTCCTGAGCAAAGCGGCGGGCCGTCCCTGCCCCGATGCCGCTCGCGCCCCCCGTGATGAATGCCACCTTGCCTTCCAACATGCCCATGCTGCTTCTCCTTCTGCCTCAGTCCGGCTGCCACGCGTCTTGCCCCAGGGGGAAGGACGCCGTCTCTCGGGGACAGTACGCTCCTGCACCCGCTCAGGCCTGATAACGCCCTTAGGCATCCGTTGACGCTTGCAGCCCCGGGAAGACAGAAAAACCCCGACCGCGACAACGGTCGGGACTGAAAGGCCTTTTTCTGGGTGAGGAGCTCAGCGGGTCTTGGGCGTGGGGACTGCAGGCGTCGCGGGCAGGGCGCCGTTCCCGTTCTTCCCCTTGCCCTGTCCGCTTCCCGGCTGAGCCGGTGTGGCCGGGAGGGCCGGCGTCGCGCCATTGCCCTTGCCGTTTCCATCGCCCGCGGGCAGCGCCGGAGTCACCGGAGCAGCGTTGCCGGGTACGCTGCCTTCACCCGTAGGGCAATTCCCATCGGCACTCGCGTTCACGTCGCCGTGTTCGCCGTGAGCGTTCAGCGCGTTGCGGCTCACCGTGATGGACACGTAGGAATTGGTCTCGCTGCCCGTTCGGTGACAGAGGCTGACCTTGTCGTTCCCGTTCACCGCCGCCTGCCCGCCCGCCTTGGCGGCGCCATTCATGTTACCGGTAGCGGGCTGAGGGGCGTTCACCCCGCCGCCATTCGTGTTCCCGCCGCCTGCGCTCGTGGCGGGTCCCGTGGGGCAACTCCCGTCGGCACTCGCGCTCACGTCGCCGTGTTCGCCGTGAGCGTTCAGCGCGTTGCGGCTCACCATGATGGACACGTAGGGATTGGTCTCGCTGCCCGTTCGGTGACAGAGGCTGACCTTGTCGTTCCCGTTCACCTTGGAGGTGGCGTTCGTGCGGGTGTGCACCGGCGAGGCGACCGTGTTCACCCGAACGTCCCCCGCCTGAAGGCGCCCGGTAGGCCGCAGGGGACGCACCAGGGGGAGACGGGTGGTGCGGCCGTTTTCGGTGCGAATCAGATACACGGCGGCGTTGGTGGTTCCCGAGACCGGCGTGAAGGCGCCCGCGCTGTAGGTGGCCACCGGGCGCAACTGTTCGTCAACGAGCAGGACGACCGCCCCCGCCTGAGCGCCGCGCAGCACCTCCGCAGCGCTCTCGGAGGCCGTACCGGCAGCCACCCCTGCCGCCCCACCGCGCACGGTGATCTGGCGAAGGAGGACGCTTGTTCCCGGCGTGACAGGCTGGCTGAGCGCGTAGCGGATGGACTGGTCACCGCGCTTCACGACCACATGCGTCCCCGCAGGGCTGCCGACGGGCAGGGTCACACTGGGACCGCTCAGGGTGGCCAACATCACCCCCCGCTCGCTGACGAGTGCCGCCGTGGAGCTCGTGCGGCGCAGGTCTTCCAACGTCAGAGCCCTCTCCGTCGTCGCGTTGTTCGCAGTACGGATAGGCGTGACACCGGTAGGTCCCGGAAGCGTGGCGCGGGGACCCGCTCCTCCAGCAAGAGCGGTAGCGGTGAGCATCAGGACGGCAGAGGTCAGCAGCATCTTGTTCTTCAGCATGTTTCCTTCTCCAAGAGGGGATTTGAAAAGCCGTCCGCCAATGTAGAAGGAAGCCAGCACAAGAACATTTAGCTCCGTTTTACTCGAGGATGCTCCTCCAAACCTTCAAGTTTTGACCAGTTCCTAGAGAAGCGGAGTGTTAAAAACTTCATGGACAAGACCGCCGCGGCCGCACAAGAGGGCTTGAGATCGAGCACAGCCCTGCGGAAAATGCTCCTGAGTGGCTTACGCCAGCGCGCCCTCCAGGTCGGCCTGCAAGTCTTCCAGGCTCTCCAGGCCGACGCTCATGCGGATGGTCTGCGCGCTCACACCGGCGGCGCGGCGAGCCGCTTCCGGGAGGCGGCCGTGGGTGGTTGTCCAGGGATGGACGGCCAGGGTGCGCGTGTCTCCCAGGTTGGGCGCGATGCGGATGACCTTGAGGCGGGCCAGGAACGCGGCGGGGTCGGGCACTTCGAAGGTGAGGACGGCCCCGAAGCCGCCGCGCAGGTACTTTTGGGCGAGCGCGTGATGCGGGCTGCTGCGCAGGCCGGGGTAGGACACGCCCTGCACGCGCGGGTGCCCGGACAGCCACTGCGCCAGCGCCAGGGCCGTTTCGCTCTCGCGCGTGAGGCGCAGGGCGAGCGTCTCCAGGCCCTGGGCCAGCAGGAAAGCGCTGTGCGGACTCAGGGTCATGCCCATCTGGTGGGCGCCCAGCCAACGCACCCGCCAAGCGAGGGCCTGCTCCCCGCGCTGGGAAAGCAGGCTGTTCTCGCCGCCCTCGGTGTAGATGGGGTTGCGGGTGAGGTCATGGCGGGAACCGGCAGTCACGCTGCCGCCCAGCACGCTGCCGTGCCCGCCCGCCCACTTCGTGAGCGAATGGGTCACGAGATCCGCGCCGAACTCCAGGGGGCGACAGAGGTAGCCCACACCGCCCCAGGTGTTGTCGATGCCCAAAAGCGCCCCCCGCTCGTGCGCGATCTGCGCGAGTGCCGCGAGGTCCGGCACGTCCCCGGCCGGGTTCCCGATCGTTTCCGCCCAGACCAGTCGGGTGTTGGGCCGCATCGCCGCAGCGATGGCACCGGGCGTGTTCTCGGTCAGGGTCGCGCTGATGCCCATCAGCGGCAGAATGTTGTTCAGCAAACCCGCGCTGCCACCAAACAGACTGGCGGTCGCCGCGACGTGGTCACCGGCGCGACACACGCTCAGAATCGCGGTCAGGGTGGCGGCTTGCCCGCTGGAGAGGGCGACGGTCGCCGCGCCGCCCTCCAGCGCGGTCAGGCGTTCTTCCAGGGCACGAACGGTCGGATTTTGCAGGCGGGCATAGCTGAGGCCCTGGTTGCGCGCAAACTCGTCCTGCGCCTCCTCCAGGGTGCTGAACTGGAAGGCGGCGGCCTGGTGAATCGGGAGGCCAACCGTCTCGCCCAGGCCGCGCGGGATGCCGGTCTGTACGGCCGTCGTCTCGTAACTCCAGGGGGTGTTGGCCGGGTCGACTTCGGTCGAGGGGAACTTTGTCATGTGCTCACGCTACGCGCCGCGACCGCGTGGGGTGGCGGACATGTCCGACCTGCCCGAACCCGGCTCGCCCTGCTGTTGGGCGCTGGGGGGCCTTACAGCCGCCGCGTCCTCCTCCCCGTGAGCCCGCCGAGCCCCAGCCCCAGCAGGGCAGGCAGCGTAAAGAGCAGCAGGAAGCCCGCCAGGTCGCTGTCTCCGATCATGTTCCCGAGGGGACGCCCCAAAGCGACCTGTAGGGGGCTGCCCAACCAGGCGAGCGCCGTCCAGATCCCCCCTTCTAGGCCCCGCGCCTCCGCGGCATTCTCCAGCCAGCGCACCCCCAGCAGGCCGAGCGTCTGGAGCAGCAGCGCGGGCAGCAGCACCAGAACCGCCCGCGCTCCCCTCTCCGCTCGGCCCGCCAGAAAGCCCAGCGCGAGCGGCCCCAGCACGGGCACCCAGCCCACCAGCAGGGCGACGAGCAGCAGCATGAAGGCATTCACCCAGAGCATGGCCTGAGTCTACGCCCGGCCAGCCTCTGCCTCCTCGCGTCGCGGCACCTCCCGCAGGGCCCAGCGCAGCCCCAGGGCCGTCAGCACCCCCACCCCCATCAGCGTGAGCCAGGGCAGCAGCGGCAGGCCTGCCCGCTCGCCCGCATCCATCAGGACGCCCCCCAGCAGGTTGCCGACCGCGCCACCCAGGCCCAGGCTGATCGCGCTGAAGCCGAAGTAGCTGCCGGTTAGGCCGGGCGGGGCGAGCCGGGCCGTCAGGGTCTGCTGCGTGGGGTAGACGAGCATGGTCCCCAGGCTGTAGAGCGCCACGCAGGCAAGAAGCTGCGGAAAGGTGACGGCAAAGCCCATCAGACCCAGGCTGAGGCCGACCGTCAGCACGGCGGCCACCAGCGCTGCCCGTGTTCGGACCCGGCGCTCCACGAAGCGGAGAAGCGGGTACTGAAGCAGCACCGATAGGCCCGCCGAGAGACCATACAGCGGACCCGTCGCCCCCGGTCCCGCCAGCGTGACGGCCTTGAGGGTCACGGCCACGTTGAGCTGTGTACTCAGCAGAAAATACCCCACCAGCACGAGGGTAAAGCGGCGAAAGCGGCGGTCGAGGGCGGCGGTCTTCAGCCCCGCCAGGCCGCTGCCCACCGTTCGGGCGGGGCGGATGTGGGGCAGTGTGGCGGCAAGCACCGCGCAGGCGACCAGGTACACGCTGCCCGCCGCCAGCGCTGCCGTGCGAAAGCCCAGACCGATCAGGGCCGCACCGATCAGCGGGCCCGTCACCATACCCAGGTTCCCGGAGATGCTCGTCAGGCTGAACATCCGCGCACGGTGCTCGGACGCCGTGACGGCGGCGATGGCTGCACTCTTGGGCGCGTCGAACAGGCCGCCGCCCAGCCCGGCCAGCACCGACGCGGCCAGCAGGACGGGCAGCGTGTCGGCAAAGCCCATCCACCCAAAGCCCAACGTGCGAATGAGGCACCCGCCGAGGATGAGCGGCTTGGGGCCCAGGCTGTCGGCCCAGGCCCCGCCGAACACGGTCAGGCCCTGCTGGGTGAGCTGCCGCACCCCCAACACCAGCCCCACGCTGCTCGCGGCCCAGCCCAGCCCGTCCACGAAATGCACGGTCACCAGCGGAATCACCGCAAAAAATCCACCCCACATCAGAAAATTCGCGGTGATCAGCCCGAGTTGGGCTGCCGAGAGGCGAAAGGGAACCGAGGCCGCGGGCACCGTCACGCGGGCGAGTGTACGCCTACCCGCCCACGTGCACCACCGGGCGGCGATACGCTTCGGGTTCGGCGCGGCGCAGGACCTCGTGGGTGAGGGGCGGGATGTCCCCTTCTCCGGCCAGCAGGAAGCGCAGGGCGTTGGCCGCCGGGCCTTTCTCGCTCCACTCGAAATAGATGTGTGGCGGCACGCCGGTTAGGTCACGCACGTGCAGCAGCACGGCGGCGATGGTGTTGGGGACGCTGTTCCCCCGGGCCCGCAGCACCGTGTGACGGCCCACCCGAACGCCCGTGACAGTCACCGTGTCGCTGAAATTGCTGGGATCGGTCACCGCTACCTCCAGAAAGAGGGGCGGCTCACCCTTGGGCAGGTGGGTGTCTAGCCGCACCTCCAGCTCCTTGAGGCGGTACTCGCGGGTGTTCCCGGCATTGAGGCGGTTGGCAATCAAGCGCAGCGGCAAGCCGCGCCGGCTCGCCTCCTGGACGAACCGGGCCGCTTCCGCGTCGAAGGTGACCTGCTGAACGCGCAGTTCGGTCGCGCGGCTCACACGCGAGGCCACGCTCGTGACCAGGATGGCGACGATAAACAGCAGGGCGATGGCCAGGCCCTGCGGTTGCCCGAGCACCGTGACGCCGAGCGCATAGGTAAAGAGGGCGCTGACGCCCCCAAAAAAGAGGGTGGGGCCGCGCCGCCACCTTTTCCATTCCGTCAGAAACACAGCAAAAGCTGCTGACGTCATCATGGCCAACACGCCGGTCGCGTAGGCCCCACCCTGGGCGTCCACGTTGGCGCGAAACGCCAGGGTCACCAGAAAGCAGATGGCCGTAAAGAGCAGCACCAGGGGCCGGGTGGCACGGGTCCATTCCGGGGCCATACCGTAGCGCGGCAGGTAACGTGGCACGACGTTGAGGAGCCCCGTCATGGCCGAAGCGCCCGCAAACCACAGGATCAGGATGGTCGCGACGTCATACAGGGTCCCAAAGCCCTCACCCAGGTAACGGTGCGCAAGGTAGGCCAGCGCGCGGCTGTTGGCCTCTCCAGCGGGCTTGCTGACCGTCACGGTCGCTACCGGAGAGCCCGGCGTGACCGCGACCGTCAGGGGCACCGGACCGCCCACCGTCTGTGCCCGAACCGTAAAGGACGCCGGTTCACCTGCCGCAGCGCTCGCGGGCAGAGGCAGGGTATACAGCACGCGCGGCGTCTGCGCGTCGTCCAGCGGCACATTGACGGTTGCTCGGCCCGCCGCGAGGTCAGAAGCATTCACCGGATGCGTGTAGGTGATCGCGGGCCAAAAGGCGGCGGCGGGCGTCAGGAGGGTACTCGCCAGAGACGAGGTGAGCAGCAGGGTTCCAGAGATCAGGGCAGCGGCGGTCAGCAGCTTCTGGGTGTTGTGAATGCGGCCCAGCGGTTTGGCCGGTGTGTCGTCTGGTCGGCCCCGAACAAGGGGCATCACCAGCACGCCGGTTTCAAAGCCGCTCATGCCCAGGGCCAAACGCGGAAAGACCAGCGCAGCCGCGCCGATCAGGGCGAGCGGCGAAACGTAGGTCTGCCGCAGCCCGGTCCACCAGTCGCTCACCAGGTGCGGATGGGTCAAAAGCTCCAGCAGGCCGCGTCCCACCAGAATGACGTTGAGGCCCACGTACAGCGCCACCAGCGCCACGGCGATGCCGATCGCCTCTTGAAAGCCCTTGAGAAACACGGCGCCCAGCAGGGCGATCAGGGCGAGCGTCACGGGAACCTGGGTGCCCGCCAGAGCTGTTTTGAGAAGAGGATTTTCGATGAGGTGGGCCGCCGCGTCTGCTGCCGAGAGGGTGATCGTCACGATAAATCCGGTGGCAATAAACCCGAGCAGACTGAGCACGAGCAGCTTGCTGGGCCAGTAGGTCAGCAGCCGCTCGAGCATGCTGACCGAGCCGTCACCGTGCGGGCTTTCGTGGGCGACCCGGCGGTACATCGGCAGGGCACCAAACAGCATCACGGCCACCAGCACCAGTGTCGCCACCGGGGAGAGAGCGCCCGCCGCCAGAAAGGCGATGCCCGGCGCGTACCCCAGACTGGAAAAGTAGTCCACGCCGGTGAGGCACATCACCTGCCACCAGGGATGCTTGTGGTGCTGGGCCTGCGCGGCCTGCTCTGCCTCGTAGAAGCCCTCGCGTTCAGGAGGCTCGGTTTCCAGAAACCAGCGCATCAGGGCACTGGGCGGCGACGTGTCGGACATACACCCAAGCTAAGAAAGTGCCTCCCCGGCGTCACTGGCCAGGTGGCCAAAGCAACGGGGGCACGCAGCCGCTAAGCTAGACGGTTATGAAGGCTGTCCCCGCGTTTCCTCCCGCGACAGCGGGGCGGCGCGAGCAGGTGCAGACCGTGCCGACCTTGGCGGTGCTGCTCGCGGCCCTGATCACGCTGGCGGACCTGCTCACGCCCCCCACCCTGGTGGTGGGCACGCTGCTCACCGCGCCGGTGGCCCTAGCGGCGCTGGGCGGCTCGCGCCGCTTCACCCTGGGCCTGCTCGCGTTTGCGGTGCTCGCCAATGTGGTGGCGGGCGCGCTCCATTTCCAAGCCGGGGAGCCGCCCACCACGGACCTGCTGAACCGCGGCATCAGCGTGCTGGCCACCCTCCTGGTCGGTGGGCTGACCCTGCGCGCCCGTACCGCCTCACAGCGCGCCGCGTGGCTGGCCGCCGAACAGCGCCGCAGCGAGCAGGAGCGCGCCCTGCGCACCCTGGTGCAAACCGTCAGCGGGCCCTATGGCGAGGCGGAGTTCGTGGCCCGCGCTGCCCAGGGCCTGTGCGTCTTGAGCGGGGCGCAGGCGGTGGAGATCGGCTGCGTGAGGCGGGGCTTTTTGCGAGCACCCCACGCCACATTTCCGCCGGAGGCACCCCACCACCTCAATACCCATCTTCCCCTGGACCTGCTGGTGCGTCCCCCCGATGCGGGCACCGTCTGGCGAGCTGCGGACGGCGAACACCTCCTCGCGACGCTGGCACGGCAAGACGGTGACCTGTGGGTTCGGGTACAGCGCCCGCAGGTGAGCCCCGAAGCACTCGCCGAGGCGATAGCGGCCCTTCAGCCGCTGCTGGAGCGCACCGCCCTCCTCGACAGCCTCGCGGCGCAGCGGGCGCAACTGGCTGAACAGGGTGAAGTGGTGCGCGACCTGATCTACGCCTTTTCACACGACCTGCGCACGCCGCTCCTGGCAAACGCCCTGCACATCGACCAGGCCCTGCGGGGTGCCTACGGCCCTTTGCCCGAGGAGTACCGCCGCGCCCTGCAACATGGCCTCGATGCCAACGACGCCCTGCTGTCCCTGGCTGATCAGCTCCTCACCGTCGCCCGCTATGAAGGGGGAGAGGCCGCCGAGGAACCGCAGGAGGTGAACATGCGCGACGTGGTGCTGGGGGTCGTGGAGCAGTTGCGGCCCCGGGCCCAGGCCCGTGACGTGACCTTCGAGCTCCACCTGCACAGCGTGCGGGTCGAAGGCTCGCGCCACGACCTGCGCCGCGCGGTTCAGAACCTGCTGGACAACGCCATCAAGTTCAGCCCGCCGGGCGGGACCGTCACCGTCGAGCTGGGGTTGGATCTGGATGACGCCCGCTTGCGCGTCACCGACGAGGGCCCCGGAGTCCCCCCCAGCCGTGAAGCCACCCTGTTTCAGCGGTTCCGCGGGGGAGGAGCAGGGGGCGGCAGCGGCCTGGGCCTCTACCTGGTTCGCCGCATCGCAGAAGCGCATGGAGGCAGCGTGCACTACCAGCGCACCGCTCGGGCCAAAACTGTCTTTTCCCTGTTGCTGGCAGGGGGACGCGCCGGATGAGTGCTGCCGTCATTCGGGTCCTGCTGGTGGAAGACCACGCCTTTACCCGTGATGCCCTGCGGGTCGCGGTGAACTTTGAGCCGGACCTGCGCGTGGTGGCCGAGGCGCGCAGCGGCGAGGAGGCGCTGGAAATCCTCCCCCGTACCCCCGTCGACGTCGCCGTACTCGATATCGGCCTGCCGGGCATGGACGGCATTCAAACCGCAGGAGAGATCAAGCGTGGCTGGCCCAGCACGCGCGTGGTGATGCTCACCGCCCACGACCTGCGGGCCGAAGTTCTCGCTGCCCTGGCTTCCGGCGCAGACGCCTACTGCCTCAAACGTGCCCGCCCCAATCTGCTCCTGCTGGCTATTCGGGCCGCTGCGACCGGCAGCGCCTACCTCGATCCCCAGATTGCCCATCACGTTCTGGGCGCCGTGCGCGCGCCGGGGCCTCCGGTGAATCTTCTGCCGCGTGAGCTGGAGGTGTTGCGCCTGATCGCCGAGGGCCTGAGCAACCGTGACATCGCCGAGCACCTCCAGATCAGTGTCAGCAGCGTCAAGCTTCACGTGCAGGAGCTTCTGATCAAGCTGCAAGCCTCCGACCGCACCCAGGCCGCCGTCAAGGCGCTGCGCCAGGGCCTGCTCTGATCGCGGCGCAAACCCCTACCCTGTTCGCCATGACCCCCGAACTCCTGACCCTCGCGCCCGGCATCCACGCGCTGCCCGCCGCCGTCAACAGCCTCCTGCTCGAAGATGGCCGGGGCGGGGCACTCGTGGTGGACACCGGCCTGGACGACAGTCACGCACGCAAGCTGCTGCGGGCGCTGACGGCGGCAGGGCTGCGGCCAACCGCCATCCTCAATACCCACAGCCACGCGGACCACCACGGCGGGAACGCCTTTCTCCTCCGGCGCTTTCCCGAGCTGGAGGTCTACGCGCCGCCACTGGAGGCCGCCGTCATCCACCACCCCATCCTGGAACCCCTGATGCTGTTCGGCGCGCGTCCGCCCCGCGAACTCCAGACCAAATTCCTGCTCGCGCCCGCCAGCCCGGCCCGGCCCCTTCCCCAGTCCGGCCCGCAGCGCCTGGGCGGGGTAGAGGTCGAACTGCTTGACGTCTCCGGCCACGCCGTCCAGATGTACGCCGTGCGTGTGGGAGACGTGCTGTACGCCGCCGACGCCCTCTTTGGGCCGGACGCGCTGGGCAAGCATCCCCTCACCTTCTGCGCCGACTCGCGCGCACAGAAGGAGGCCGCGACACGGCTGGGCACGCTGGAGGGCGTGCGGGTGGTGCTTCCCGGCCACGGCGCGCCTACGGGGGACCTCCGCGGGCTGGTGGCCGCCAACCTCGCTGCCTACACCCGCACGACGCGGGCGGTCCTGGACGCCGTGCGGGCAGGTGCAGCTCCGGTGGACGAGGTGCTCGCCCGGGTATGCGGCGCCCTGGGCGTGGAGATGGCCCACGCTGGGGCCGCCGTGCTCAACCGTGCGGTGGTGAGCGCCCACCTTACCGAACTGTTGGAGGAGGGCGCCGTCACCCTGGCCCTGGAGGGAAATCGCCTGCTGTTCCAGCCCGTCTGAGGAAACTCAGGACTTGGGCCCCCCATACTCGCGGCGTTCGTGCAGGAGGGGGAGCGCCCACCACACGCCCAGCAGCAGCAGGGCGATGGCGCCCGGTGCGATCCAGGCGAATGCGCCCGGCAGCACCTGCGCCGCGACCAGGCGGGTAGCCAGCACCAGGGTGAGTGACATCAACACCGCGCCGCCGCGAACCAGCCGGGTCGCCGTGGCCTTGAACTGTTCGGGATGCCGCATGGGGCGGCGCAGGTAGTGGTGCAGGGCCGGGGCGCTGAGCAGCACCAGACTGATGAGCGAGCAGAGAAAGGTCGCCGCGTACACCCACCGCTCGGAGGCCAGCAGGTCGCGGAAACTGGCGTTAAACGGCAGGATGATCAGAAAACTGGTGAGCACCTGCGCGCCCTGAAGCAGGATGCGCAGCTCGTCGAGCAGGGCAGACAGGGTGTCCGTCTCCGGCGTACCAGCCATGTAACGGTCAGCATAGCCGAGGGAGGAGCGCATAGTCCTCTACGCCGTCCCCCTGCCCAGGCTCAGCGTCCGGGTTGGGTCTCCAGCACCAGCTCAGCAAGCGCCAGGGCCGCCGGGTCAGGCGTCCCTTCACTCCAGGTGAGCTGGACCGGCTGTTGCGGGTACTTATTCTCATACTGCCGCTGGTAGGCGGCGAGATGCGCCCGAAAGGTCTCCGGAGAGCGCTGTACGGCCACCGCCAGGGCCTGCACGGCGTGGAGCCGCCGTGGGTCCTGCTCATCGGGGACATGCCACACCGGGTGCGGCTGGCCGGGGACGGGTGGACTGACCTGGAGGGGCAAGGCCTGGGCGACCAAACGCGCGGCCTCGTCGGGAGGAGTCGTCATGTCTCATGCTAGCCAGAGGGCTTTTGCGGCGGCGAAAAGAATTTCTGAAGGGAAGGACAAGCGTGAAGAAACCCGTTATGGGCGTGCCCGGGTGGGCGGCGTAGGGTGAACGCATGACCAGAACGAGCAAGGCGAGCAAGACAGGCGGAACGCGCAAGCGGGGCACGAGCACGCCGGTGGAGCAGGACCAAGCCATGCAGGACCAGGCCGCCCCGGAGCGGGGGCGGGCGCAGGACACCTCGGCTCAGGGCGCGCCCGGCGTTCCTGCCGAGGGCGAAGCCAAGGCCGACGCGGCGCACCTGAACACGGTCAATAACCAGCTGGTGGACCACGGGTACCTCACCGAGGAGGAATTCCGCACGGTGAGCGAGGCCCTGCAGCGCAACCTCGCCACCACCATCAGCCTGTATCTCAAGTTCAAGAAGTACCACTGGGATATCCGGGGCCGCTTCTTCCGCGACCTGCACCTCGCCTACGACGAGTTCATCGAGGAGATCTTTCCGGGGATCGACGAGCAGGCCGAGCGCCTTGTCGCGCTGGGCGGCAGCCCCATCGCCGCTCCCGGAGACATCGAACGCTTCAGCATGATCCGCGTGCCCACCGAGACCGTCCGCGACGCCCGCACCCAGGTCGAGGACCTTGTGGCCGACCTCACCCGCATCGGCAAAGGTTACCGCGACGACTCGCAAACCGCCGACGAGGCCAACGATCCGGCGACGGCCGACATGTTTAACGGCTACGCGGCCCGCATCGACAAGATCCGCTGGATGCTCCAGGCCATGCTGGACGACGACCGCATGAACTGAAGGATGAACCCAGAAGGGCGGGCGGCGCTGGGGCACTTGCGTGCCTTTTCGCTGCTCGCCGTAGCGCCCCAGCATGTCCCGCAAGTTTGACTACTCCCTCGACTACGCCCACCTCGACCTACGGGCCCACCCCGAGCTGTACCGGGTGGGCGTAGGAGAACAGGGCGTCTTGCTGGTTCAGCCCTACAAGGCCGAGCTGTTGCCGCACTGGCGCTTTGCCACACCGGAGCTGGCGCGGGTGAGCAGCGAAACGATCTACCGGATGTTCTTGGAGTACCTGGAAGCCGGGGATTTCGTGGGGGCCGATATGGCGCGGAAGTTCTTGCAGATGGGCTTTACCCGGGCGCGGCGGTATGCCAACCACAAGGGGGGCCGCAAGTACGCCGGACCGGTCCCCGCGGACCGCAGGGGCCAAAGCGGCGCACACGGACGCCCCGAACTGCCCCGGTCGCCAGAAGACCCAGCGAAGGCCGAAGCGGCCCGCCTCTTCAAGGCGAAGTGGGATCAGGCCGAGGCCAACGAGACCTACGCCCGCCTGAAACGGGAACACCGGGCGCGCTACGGGTAGCGCGCGCTGCAAACCGGTCCTCACCCGAAGGCGAGCTGATCTTTATGGAGACCGGGGGGAGACCTGCGGGCAGGCAAGATGAAGGAGTGAGGCCTTCCCCTTCTTCCAAGCGCGAGTGGTTCAGCGAGCTGATCGGCCGGACCCGCTTCGTGGTGCTGATCGCCGTGATCGCGGTGCTGCTCGTGGCGTTTAGCCTGTTTCTACAGGGCACCCTCCTGGCCCTGTATACCGTCTATGAGACGTGGCACGACATGTTCACCCGCGGCGTGGCAAGTCAATCCGGAACCCTGGCGGTGGAGTTCTTGGAGGTCGTGGGGACCATGCTCAAGGCCGTCGTGTTTTACCTGATCGGCGTAGGGCTGTATTCGCTTTTCATCCGGCCGCTGAACCTGACCTCGGCGCTGGGCGTAGAGACCCTCTCGGACCTGGAACAGAAGGTCGTATCGGTGGTGATCGTGATTCTGGGCGTGACGTTCCTGGAACACTTCATCCGTTGGGAGAATGCGCGGGAAACGCTGTACTTCGCGGGGGCGCTCGCTTTGGCGGGCGGCGCGCTGGTGTTCTTCCAACGGGTGCACCGCGGGCAGGGCAGTGACCTCCAGCAGCCCGAGGCCAAGTTGCGTGCCCGCCGCGAACTGTTCGAGCACGACTCGGAACAGCGCCACATTGAGGAACAGGACGTGCAGCGCGCCGAACAGGCGACCCAGGCCAAAGTGGCTGGGCGAGTCAGTGCTGAGGAGGGGGCGGAGTGACCGCCTCCTTGCCCTCACCCGCCTGACCCAGCGCCAGCCGCACCTGCGCAAGGTGGTGACGCAGATGCCAGTCGTGCTTGGCCAGAAGCCGCCATAGGTCCTGTTCACCTTCTTGCGGATGGAGGACGCGCCGAGCGAACAGGGCTGGGTCAAGGCCGCGCAGCAGTGCTCCCCAACGCACATTCACAGCGTCCATCAGCGCCAGCGCCGCCTCGACCGGAAGCGCTGCGTCGGGCAGCATCAGCCAGCCCTGCTGGTCGAAGGGCTGAATCACGTATTCCTCCGCCGTGAGGCTATACCGCAGCCGGTTGAGGCCGTGAACATGCGCGTCCGCCGCGTGATGGGCGAGCTGCCGCACCGTCCACGCCCCGGGGCGATAGGTGCGGCCCAACTCCGCCTCATCCCGCCCGGTCAGGGCCTCGCGCCACGCACGGCCCGCCGCCTCCATCCGCGCCGCCACAGCCTCCAGTGTCGCCCGGTCGCGCCCAGGCAAGTCTTGAACTGGGCCGATGGGATACCGCCTCGCCTCCAGGTCAGGGGACATGAACCGAGTATCGCGCAGGTTGAAGCCCACGCGTTAAGCTCACCCCATGCTGACCTTTGCCGAGGCGGCCCGGCAGCCTGCCGCCGTGGTCGGGGCCGAGACGCACCGTCTGGCCGCGCACCCGGAACGCGTTCCGGCCGCCATGCTCCTGCCCGCGGCCTTCGAGGAGGCGTTTTACCGGGCGGCCAACCTGCCCGAGCAGCTTTCGCGTCTGCTCGCCCCCGTGAAGCCTGACCGCCTTGACGAGGACCTGCTGGAGGCCCTGTCTCCCCGCGCCGAGGCCCTGATTCGCACGAGCTACCTGGAAGACGACGCCGTGCAGCTCTTTTACCGAGCGCTGGGCCATGCGGGCCTGAGCCGGGGCCCACTGCACGTGCGTCGCCCCGGAGGGCGCGAGGTCGAAACAGCGCAGGTCTCTCCGCCCGGCACCGCCGCCCTGCAGGCGGTCAAACGCCTGTGGGCCCGCGACTGGACCTTCGAGGCGCTGCTCGCTCGGCTGGACAACACCGGCAGCATCGGTTTGGAAGCTCGTCCCACGCTGCTGCTGGCGGGTCCGCCGGGCACGCCGGACCCGGGGCTGGCCGCCGAGCTAGGCGTTGAGCTGGCTCTGATCAACACGCTGGGGCTGGTCGGCCTGCCGTAGCCGAGCCGGGGTGTTCGACGATTCCGGTTGAATCCCTGTGAATCCCAACCGGCGGGAGAAGGAAAAAGGACGGATTTCAGAATGGCGCTCGCCCTGGGCACTTTCCCAAAGGCTCACAGCGTGGCCGGAATCCGTATTACCCTCCAGCCATGACCACCGAACAGCTGACGGCGCCGGGGGCGTACCCGGGCCTGCACCTCACCCTGCACGAGGGCGGCATTCTCGACATCGTCATCCGCAGCGGGAAGACCCTGGGCAGCGTGAACGCAGAAGCGCACCGAGCACTCACCTCCATCTGGCGCGACATCGACGCGGCAACAGGCATTCGCTGCGTCCTGATCCGCGGCGAGGGGCGGGCCTTCTCGTCGGGCGGTGACTTCACCCTGATCGAGGAGATGAGCCAAGACTTCACCGCTCTCGCCCGCGTGTGGCGCGAGGCCCGCGATCTCGTCTACAACGTCATCAACTGCGGCAAGCCCATCGTGAGTGCCATCCACGGCCCCTGCGTCGGCGCGGGACTGGCGGTGGCGCTGCTTGCGGACGTGAGTGTGGCGGCCAAATCCGCTCGGCTGCTGGACGGCCACGTCCGGCTCGGGGTCGCGGCGGGAGACCACGCGGCGATCATCTGGCCCCTCTTGTGCGGGATGAGCAAAGCCAAGTACCACCTCCTCACCGGTGAACCCGTCTCCGGCGAGGAGGCCGAGCGCCTCGGTCTGGTGAGCCTGTGCGTGCCCGACGAGGAACTTTTGGACCGCGCGTGGGCCGTCGCGCGCCGGCTCGCCGCGAGCAGTCCGAGCGCCGTGCGCTGGACCAAGTACGCCCTCAACAACTGGCTGCGGATGATGGGCCCCACCTTCGACACCAGCCTGGCCCTGGAATTCCTGGGCTTTACCGGCCCCGACCTGCGCGAGGGCCTCGCCAGCCTGCGCGAGAAGCGGGAGCCGCGCTTTCAAGAGGACGCGCCGATCTGAGCCGTAAGGCCTGAGGGGAAGCTTGTCCCTTAGGCCTCCTTCTGTCTCCTCCCGGGGAACGCCCGCGCTCTTCCCGCTTCCTGCGCGTTATTGTGGACCGAAAAACTTCACCTTCCGGGAGGACCCCACCATGACGATGAACCCAAGCCCCAAGCAACCCGTTCGCGTGGCGGTGACCGGCGCCGCCGGGCAGATCGGCTACAGCCTGCTCTTTCGCATCGCGGCGGGCGATATGCTGGGCAAGGACCAGCCGGTGATCCTGCAACTGCTGGAGATCACACCCGCCCTCAAGGCCCTCCAGGGCGTCGTGATGGAGCTGCGCGACTGCGCCTTCCCACTCCTCGCCGATATCGTGACGAGCGATGACCCGCTTGTGGCCTTTCAGGACGCCGACTATGCGCTGCTGGTCGGCGCGATGCCGCGCAAGGCGGGCATGGAGCGTGGCGACCTGCTGGGCGCCAACGGCGGCATCTTCAAGCCGCAGGGCGAGGCGCTCAACCGGGTGGCAAGCCGGGACGTGAAGGTGCTGGTGGTGGGCAACCCTGCCAACACCAACGCCCTGATCGCCCAACAGAACGCGCCGGACCTGAAACCCGAGCAGTTCACCGCGATGGTGCGCCTCGATCACAACCGCGCGATCAGCCAGCTCGCCGAAAAGACCGGGCAGCCGGTGAGCGCCATCAAAAACGTCACCATCTGGGGGAACCACTCCTCTACCCAGTACCCCGACCTCTCGCAGGCGACGGTGAACGGCCAGCCTGCCCTCGACCTGGTGGACCGGGCGTGGTACGAGCAGGAATACATCCCGACCGTCGCCAAGCGCGGCGCGGCGATTATCGAGGCGCGCGGGGCCAGCTCCGCCGCGTCCGCTGCCTCCGCCGCCATCGACCACATGCGTGACTGGGCGCTGGGCACGCCCGAAGGCGAGTGGGTCAGCATGGCGGTGCCCAGTGACGGCTCCTACGGCATTCCCGAGGGCCTGATCTATGGCTTCCCCGTCCGCACCCGCAACGGCCAGTACGAGATTGTTCAGGGCCTTGAGATCAGCGACTTTAGCCGCGGGAAGATGGACGCAACCGCCCGGGAACTCGAAGAGGAACGCGAGGAAGTGCGCAAGCTCGGCCTGGTGCCGTAGGCGCGGAAGACAGGGGGCAAAGCGCCAGGACGGGCTTTGTCCCCTGTTGACAGTTCCGGAAGGTCCCGCTAAAGTAAGCAAGCCTGAAACGCGCCCCTGCCCGGGCGAAGCCAAGGAATGCCGAGGTGGCGGAATTGGTAGACGCACTAGTTTCAGGGACTAGCGCCGCGAGGCGTGTGGGTTCAAATCCCATCCTCGGCACCAGAGAAGCCCCCGCTTGTGCGGGGGTTTTTGCTGCCGGGAGGGTCTGCTCGCAGGCCCTAGCCCCGCCCCCGCGCCACCGTCTGTGCATAGACCTCCTCTAGGGCGGCGGCCCGGGTGGGCAGGTCGTACTGCGCCGCGCTCGCCCGCGCCCCGGCTTGCAGGGCGGGCAGGCGGGCGGGGTGCAGCACGTTCAGCAGGCCGTCAGCGAGCGCCTCCGGGTCTGCTTCCCGCACCGTGCCGTTCACGCCCTCCTGCACGAGGTCGAGGGCGGCGGGGCTACGGGCGGCCACCAGCGGGGTACCCGCGGCGAGGGCCTCGATCATGCTCATGGGGAGTACCTCGGACGTGCTTGCGGTAAGAAAAGCGTCCGCGGCGGCCAGGGCTTCGGGCACGCGGGCATAGGGCAGGGGGCCAGTAAAGGTGACACCCTCTGGGGCCCCGACCCGCGCCGCCTCACGGCTGGGACCGTCACCCACGACGAGCAGGCGCAGTGCGGGGCGGGCGGCGCGGGCCTGCGCAAAGGCGCGCAGCAGTCCTTCGAGGTTCTTTTCCGGGGCGAGGCGGCCGAGGTACATCACGAGGGGCGTATCCCTCGGCACGCGATGCTCAGCACGAAAAGCGTCGCCCCTCGCCTCCCGAAAAGCGGCGAGGTCCACCGGATTGGGGAAGAGTTCCACCTTGCCCATAAAGCCGTAGGCGCGCAGCATCTCCACCATTGCGCGGCCGGGAGCCAGCACCGCGTCCACCCGCCGGGCAAAGGCCGCGACATGCGGGCGCAGCATCGCGCGGCCTACGCGGCGCGGCATGGGCGCGTAGTGCAGGTACTGGTCATACTGCGTGTGTGCGGTAAAGACCACCGGAGCGCCCGAGAGCCGCGCCCACTTCAGGGCCAATTGCCCGGCCAGAAAGGGGTGCATCGTGTGCAGCACGTCCAGATCCCGCAGCGGCAAGCGCGCCGTGAGGCGTGGCCCCGGCGCGAGCATCACCGGATAGTCGGCCGGTGCCCCCAGAACGCGCGCGCCGGCAAAAGAGGAATTCAGGCGGTAGACTCCCTCCTCCGGGCCGCTTGCCTGGGGATGGCGGGGGGCAAAGACCCGGACTTCGTGCCCCCGGGCGCGCAGGCCCCGGACATAGAGCGCCGTACTCGTGGCGACGCCGTTTCGCGACGGCAGATAGGTGGCGGTGACGATCCCGATACGCACGGCTTCCGGAGTGTACCCTTCCGCCGACGACCAGGCCGCTATCCTGGCTCACATGACTGGCCCGCATTCGGCTGCCCTTCCCCAGATCATCCCCTGCGTGGACATCCAGTCGGGCCGCGCCGTGCGCCTGTACGAGGGTGACCCCGACCGCGAGACGGTGTACTTCGAGTCCCCACTCTCGGCCGCCCGTCACTGGGCTGCGCTCGGCGCGGAGCTGGTGCACCTGGTGGATCTCGACGCTGCCACCGGACGCGGCGAGAACCGGGCCCTGATCGAGCAGATCACCGCCGAACTCGGCGTACCGGTGGAGGTGGGGGGCGGCATTCGCGACCGCAGGGCCGCCGAAGACCTCCTGCGGGCAGGGGTGGCGCGCGTGGTCATCGGCACTGCCGCTGTCAAGAACCCCGAGCTCGTGCAGGAGCTGATCGGAGCCCACGGCCCGGAACGGGTGGTGGTAAGCCTCGACGCGCGCGGCCTGGAGGTCGCCATCCACGGCTGGGCCGAGGGCAGCGGCCGGCACGTGGCTGAATTCACGCCCCAGCTCGCGGCTGCGGGCCTAGAAACCCTGATCTTTACCGACGTCACCCGCGACGGCACCCTCAGGGGCCTTGACCGCGACCTGATGCGCCAGGTGCGCCGGCTCTGGACGAATACCCTCATTGTGGGCGGCGGCGTCGCCACCCTGGACGACGTGCGCCTGCTGGCCGAAGAAGGCATCCACGGGGCGATTGTGGGCCGGGCGATCTACGAGGGAACGCTGCCGTATCCGGTCAAGGGGCTCTGAGGGCAGCCCGCTCCAAGATACCCGGTTCCTCCAGAACAAGACTTCGCCAACCCACTCACCACACAGAAACGCGGCGGCAGGCTCCCCCACCCCAGACCCTACTTGCGCCGCACCTGCTTTCGCCCCTTCCAACCCAGCAGCCTCAGCACAATCACCGCTGGAATCGCCAGCACGGCGGTGACGGCATTCCACAGGGTCTGACCGATGCCGGGCACCACGTCCTGTGGGGTGGACGTCTGGACGTGGAAGGTGCGGTCCTGGGCCGGAGCACGGCGCAGCCAGGGCAGGTGCACGCGGCCACGGGCATCACGGGGGGCACGGTCAGCGTGCTGGAGGGCCGCTGCCTCCTGACCGCTGGGCGTGGGGTCTATCTCGGCGCCCTTGGCGGCAACGGCCGCCTTCTTGCTGACATTCGCGGCACCGCCCGCGTGGGTGCCGTATTTCTGCGAGTACACCCAGGTCACCTCTGCACCGAAAAAGAAAATCATGCCGCTGTAGTAGATCCACAGCAGGAGCGCCACGAGCGTCCCAGCCACACCAAACACGCTGCTTGTCGCGCTGCGTCCCAGGTAGAACCCGATGGCCACCTGCCCCAGCGTAAAGAGAACGGCGGTGACGGCGCTGCCCACCCAGACTTCGTGCCACTGCAGCTTGACCGCAGGCAGAAACTTGTAGATGGCGGCAAACACCAGGGTGAGCAGCGCGCTTCCCAGCAGCACGGTCCCCACCCGCACGAAAAAGGCGCCGGCTCCAATCACGTCCCCCAACCGCTGGGCGATGGCCGAAAGGTAGGTGTTCAGGGCCAAAAACGCGAGCAGCACCAACCCGATCCCCAGGATCAGCAGAAAGGACACCACCCGCGTCTGCGCGACCTTGAGAAATCCCCCCGGTGGCGGCGGGTCCGCCCCCCACATGCTGCTCAGGGCATCCTGAAGCTGCACAAACAAACCGGTCGCGCCCATAAACAGGGTGACAAAGGCGATCACGGTCGCCCACAGCGAGCCACGCTGAATGCCCTCCTGGTTCTGTACCAGGCTTCTGAGAAACTCGGCGGCCTTCTCACCCAGGTTCTGCGCCACCAACCCCTGCGGCCCGAAGAGGGTCGTGATCACCGCGTCGTTGGTCAGAAAAAACCCTGCGACCGCCACCGCAAAAAGCAGCAGGGGGGCCAGGCTGAAGATGGCGTAGTAGGCGATGGCTGCCGCCAGCCGGGGGGCCTTGTCCTGCCCAAAGGCCAGCGCTGCTTCCCGAATCAGGGTGAACAGGTCCGTGAACCTCATAAAGGCAGTCTACGGGCGGTGCTGAGGCGGCCAGCCCACCCCTGGCCTGGAGTTCCTTCACAGAGCCCGCTCCTCCCCCTGCTAGCCTCTTCCTATGCGTCCGATTCCGGCGGGCTTTACCCAGACCCTCACCGTCACCGTGACCGACGAGATGACCGTGCACTTTGCCGAGCTGGGCCCGGTGCACCCCGTGTACGCGACCTACTGGCTGGCCCGCCACTTCGAGGAGGCGGGCCGCAAGATTATCCTCCCCTTTCTGGAGGAAGGAGAGGGCGGTATCGGGACCGACGTTCAGGTGATCCACACCGCCTCGGCGCTGCCCGGCATGACCGTGACCGTAACCGCCACCTTCGGCGGGATGGAGGGCCGCCGGATTCTGTGCCACCTGCGTGCCGTCTCGGACCTTGGCGACGAGATCGGGTACGGCACCACCGGACAGATGGTGCTTCCCCAGGCGAGGATCAACGCGGGCTTCGCGCGGCTGCGGGAGCGGTGGCACGAGCAGCAGAGGCAAACGAAGAATTCTTGCATTGAGTAAAAATCTTGTACACGCTCCGGAAGAATTGCCGTTCTGGTGGGCTACACTTCGGAGGTTATGCCTGAAGCTCCCCGCGTCTCCCGCTACTATGACGTGAAGCGCGACGAAAACGGCCACCGTTACCTCGATGTGAACGTCACTGGCTTCTCGCTGCTGCATATTCCCCTTCTGAACAAATCCACCGGCTTCACCCGTGAGGAACGCCGCGCGCTGGGCATTGAGGGCCTCGTTCCCCCGCACCACAGCACGCTGGAAGAACAAAAGGAGCGCACCTACCGGCGCTACCTTCAGCAGGCCACCGACCTCGACAAGCACGAGTTCTTGCGGGCGCTTCAGGACCGCAACGAGGTGCTGTTCTACGCGCTTTTTGCGGATCACCTCGAAGAAATGATGCCCATTCTCTACACCCCCACCGTCGGCGAGGCGGTGCGGGTCTTTTCCCATATCTACCGCTACCCGCGCGGCTTCGCGGTCAGCACCGAGGACATCGACCGAGTGGATGAGCTGCTCGAAAACGTGCCCCTCAACGACGTGCGGATGATTGTGGCGACCGACTCAAGCGCCATTTTGGGCATCGGCGACCAGGGCTTCGGGGGCATGGCGATCTCGATCGGCAAGCTCAGCCTGTACACCGTCGCGGGGGGGGTGGGACCGGACAAGACGCTCCCGGTCGAGCTGGACGTGGGCACCGACCGTCAAGACCTGATCGACGACCCGCTCTACCTGGGTGTGCACCACCGCCGCCTCACAGGCCGCGAGTACGATGAGTTTCTCGACCGCTTCGTCGAGGCGACGGTCGCCCGCTATCCCAAAGCGATCATCCAGTGGGAGGACTTCGCGCGCGGCACGGCCTTCCGGGTGCTGGAGCGCTACCGCCGGGTGGTTCCCAGCTTCAACGACGATATTCAGGGCACCGGCGCGATGGCCTTGGCCGGGCTGCTCAGCGCGAGCCGCCTGGGAGGCCGGCGGCTCACCGACCAGACCTTTGTGGTGGTGGGGGCCGGGGCGGGCGGCATCGGCGTCGCGATGGCGATTCGCCAGGGCCTGATGCGTGAGGGCCTGAGCTACGCCGAGGCAAATGCCCGCATCTTTGTGGTGGACCGGTACGGCCTGCTGCTGCACGGGCAGCCCGGCCTGGAAGAACACCAGCTTTCCTTTGCTCGCTTGCCCGCAGACGTGCAGGACTGGACCTGCGAGGGCGAGTGGCCCACGCTGCACGAGACGGTTGTGCATAGCGGCGCGACGGCCCTGCTTGGCCTGACCGGAGTGCCGGGGCTTTTCCAACAGGCGACGGTCAAAGCGATGCTCGCGCACACGCCCCGCCCCATTGTGTTTCCGCTTTCCAATCCTACCAGCAACGTGGAGGCGCAGCCGGCTGACCTGCTGCGCTGGACGGATGGAGCCGCCATCATCGCCACCGGCAGCCCCTTTCCCGACATCGCATATGGCGGCCGGACCTACGCCATCGGGCAGGGAAACAATGCCTTTATCTTTCCGGGTTTGGGCTTCGGAGCGGTGATCAGCCGCGCCCGCGAGATCACGGACGGCATGGTGATGGAGGCCGCGCAGACCCTGGCCGACGAGACAGCGAGGTACGGCGACCGGGTCTACCCGCCGGTGAGCGCGATCCGCGAACTCAGCCTCAAGGTGGCTGTGCGCGTGGCCCGGCAGGCCATTCAAGAAGGCGTCTGTGCCGAGCGCCGCATCCGCAACCTCACGGATGAGGAGCTGGAACACTTTGTGCGCCGCCGCCAGTGGGTCCCAAAGTACCTGCCGCTCAGAAAGGCCGCAGACGCGCGGGACTGAAGGGAAGAAGCCGTCTAGCCCGTTCCCCTCAAGGTGCCCTGCCCCTGGCTAGCCTGAACTATGGCGCACATCTCCCGCTACTACGACGTGAAACGCGACCCCGCCGGGCACCGTTTTCTGGAAGTGCGGGTCACCGGCTTTCCGCTGCTGCACCTGCCACTCCTGAATAAGGGCACGGCCTTTACCGAGGAGGAACGCCGCCTGCTCGGCCTCGAGGGCCTGCTTCCCCCCGGCGTCAGCACCTTGGGGGAGCAAAAGGAACGCGCCTACCTGCGCTTTCGGCAGCAGGGCACGCCGCTGGAAAAACACGCCTACCTGCGGAACCTCCAGGACTACAACGAGGTGCTGTTTTTCGCCCTGCTCGAAGACCATGTCGAGGAGATGCTGCCCATCATCTACACGCCGACCGTGGGCGACGCGGTGCGGGAGTTCTCGCGGCTGTACCGCTACCCGCGCGGCTTTGCGCTCAGCACCGCGCACGTGGGGCGGGTGCGCGAGCTGCTGGACAATCTCCATCAGCAGGACGTGCGGATGATCGTGGCGACCGACTCAAGTGCCATTTTGGGCATCGGCGACCAGGGCTTCGGGGGCATGGCGATCTCGATCGGCAAGCTCAGCCTGTATACGCTTGCGGGGGGGGTGGGACCGGACAAGACGCTCCCGGTCGAGTTGGACGTGGGCACCGGGCGGCAGGATCTGATCGAAGACCCGCTTTACCTCGGTGCTCGCCACCCCCGGCTGACCGGCGAGGCGTATGACGCTTTCCTGGACGCCTTTGTGAACGCCGTGCGGGACCGCTACCCCAAGGCGATCATCCAGTGGGAGGATTTCTCCAAGGACACGGCCTTCCGGGTGCTGGAGCGCTATCGCCGGGTGGTTCCCAGCTTCAATGACGACATTCAGGGCACGGGCGCGGTCACCCTGGCAGGCGTGCTGCGGGCCTGCGCGCTCAAGGGGGAGCGGCTGCGCGATCAGGTGGTCGTGATCCATGGGGCCGGGGCCGGGGGGGCCGGTGTCGCCACCGCCCTCCGTGAGGGGATGCGCCGCGAAGGCCTGAGCGAAGCCGAGATCGCCCGCCGGGTCTTCGTCCTCGACTCGCGCGGCCTCCTGACCGATGACCGCCCGCTGGAGGCGTACAAGCAACCGCTCGCCACGCCGAAGAGCCTCACGGACGGCTGGACCGGAACCGATCTTCTCAGCGTGGTGCGGGAGGCGGGGGCGACGGTGCTGCTGGGCCTCAGCGGACAGGGCGGCATCTTCAACGAGCCCACCGTACGAGCTGTTTACGCCAACACCCCGCGGCCCACCGTCTTCCCGCTCTCCAACCCCACGGCCAACACCGAGGCCCTGCCGGAAGATATCCTGCGCTGGACGGACGGCGCGGCCCTCGTCGCCACCGGGAGCCCCTTTCCAGACGTGACCGTGAAGGGTCAGACGCACGCGATCGGGCAGGGGAACAACGCCTTTATTTTCCCCGGCCTGGGCCTCGCCGCCGTCCTGACCCGCGCCGCAGAAATCACCGACGGCATGGTCGCCGAGGCGGCCTATGCCCTCGCCGACTTCACCGCCCGGACCTTCCCCGACCGCATCTACCCGCCCGTCCAGGCCCTGCGCAGCGCCAGCCGAGCCGTCGCCCTGCGCGTCGCCCGCCAGGCCCTCTTGGAGGGTGTGGCCCGCGAGGAAAAGGTACAGGACCTCAACGACGACGCCCTCGCTGCCTTTATCGAGAGCCGCTTCTGGACGCCGAAGTATCTGCCCTACCGCACGGCGGAGGGGGCCAGCGCCGACCTGAAGTCGCATGCTCTCCCATAGCCATCAGGAACGCCTCCGATCTTCCGAAGGCGTTCCTGATGGTGGCTACTGCTGAAAGCTTCCTTACGCTCCCGGCTGCGCCACGTCCCGTCCCTGGGCCGGGGGAATCACCGCGGGCTGCTCCTCGGGTGCGGGCAGCAGCACCAGGTCAAGCACCTCGCCCACGCGCTCGACAGCGTGGATGCGAAGTTCACCGCGGATGCTCTCGGGCACTTCCTGAAGGTTGGGCTCGTTGTCCTTGGGGATGATGACCTCGCGGATGCCACCCTGGTGCGCCGCGAGCAGCTTCTCCTTCACGCCGCCGATGGGAAGCACGCGGCCCCGGAGACTGATCTCGCCGGTCATCGCCACATCCAGCCGGACCGGGCGGCCCGTGACGGCGCTGATCACCGCGGTTGCGATCGTGATGCCCGCGCTGGGGCCGTCCTTGGGCGTCGCGCCATCGGGGAAGTGCACGTGCAGGTCGAGCTTCTTGTGGAACTCGGGATCCGCGCCGTACTGGTGGGCATGGGCACGCAGGTAGGCAACGGCGGCCTGCACCGACTCCTTCATCACGTCGCCGAGCGAGCCGGTCATGCTGATCTTGCCGGTACCGGGCGTCGCGAGCGCCTCGACGAGCAGCATCGTGCCGCCCACGCTGGTCCAGGCCAGGCCCTGCGCAACGCCGACCTGCGGTTCCTTCTCCATGCGGTCGGGGCGGTGCAGCGGCACGCCCAGATAGGCCGGAATATCCGCCGCATCGATCACCTTGACCCCCTCCCAAGGCTGCTCCAGCAGTTCGCGCGCCGCCTTGCGGGCGAGCTTGCTGATCTGCCGGTCGAGGTTGCGCACGCCGCTTTCGGCGGTGTACTCCTCCACGATACGGTTGAGCGCCGCGTCGGTGATCGTGAGCTTGCCGGTGAGGCCGTGCGACTTGAGCTGCCGGGGCACCCGGTAGCGCCGCGCGATCTCCACCTTCTCAGGCTGGGTGTAGCCGGGGATGTTGATGACTTCCATGCGGTCCAGCAGCGGGCGCGGGATCGTCTGGAGCGTGTTCGCCGTGGTGATAAACATCACCTGCGAGAGGTCGTAGGGCACTTCCAGGTAGTGGTCTTGGAAGGTGTGGTTCTGCTCGGGGTCGAGCACTTCCAGCATCGCGCTCGAGGGGTCGCCGCGCCAGTCGCTGCTCATCTTGTCGATCTCGTCGAGCAGGATGATGGGGTTGACCACACCAGCCGTCTTCATCGCCTGGATGATGCGGCCCGGCATCGAGCCGATGTAGGTCCGGCGGTGGCCGCGAATCTCGGCCTCGTCGCGCACGCCACCCAGCGCCATGCGCACGAACTTGCGGTTGAGGCTGCGAGCGATGCTCTTGCCCAGCGAGGTCTTGCCCACTCCGGGCGGGCCGACCAGCACCAGGATCGGGGCCCGCAGTTCGTGGTCGGTGCTGTCTTCGGCGCTGCGGTCCTTGGCTTCGCCTTCCTGCTCGGGCCGGTGCGTGAGCTGACGCACCGCCAGGAATTCCAGGATGCGGTCTTTGACGTCGCCCAGCGCGTAGTGGTCGGCATCCAAAATCTCGCGCGTGCGGCCAATGTCGAGGATCTCCTGGTCGCGCTTGTTCCACGGCACGTCGATCAGCCACTCGATGTAGTTGCGAACAACCGTGCCTTCGGGGCTGCCGCCGGGCGTGCGCTCCAGCCGCTGAAGTTCCTTGAGGGCCTTGTCCTTCACGGACTCGGGCATACCCGCCGCCTCGATCTTCTCGCGCAGGGCCTCGATCTCGGCGGGGCCTTCCTCACCGCCGCCCAACTCCTTGGAGATCGCCTTCATCTGCTCGCGCAGGTAGTACTCGCGCTGGTTGGCGTCCATCTGCTCCTTGACGCGCCCGGCGATCTTCTTGTCCATGTTGAAGCGCTCGATGTCGCGGGTGAGCAGCTTCAGCACCGTTTCCAAACGGTCACGCACCCCCAGGGCCCCAAGCACCTCCTGCTTCTCTTCGGGCGTCCAGGTGGCGTGGTGCGTCACCTGATCGGCGAGCTGACCGGGGTCCGAAAGGTTTTTCAGGCCCTCAAGCTGGTAGTTATCCAGCCGCAGGTTCTTGTTCTGGCGCTGGTATTCCTCAAAGGCCGCCTTGACCTCCTGGGCCAAGACCTGCACCTCGCGGCTTTCCAGCTCACCGGTGGGCACCCGAACAGGCTGCGTCTCGGCCCGCACCCGCAGGTAGGCTGAGGGCACCTCGTCGAGCACCCGCGCCCGTTCCTGGGCCTCCACCAGCACCTGGTAGGTGTTGTCGGGCATGCGAACGACCTGCTTGACGACAGCCAAAACACCCATGTCATACAGTTCGGCACGGGTAGGATCGTCGGTGCGTGGATCGCGCTGGGTGAGCAGGAGCACGCGGCGGTCACTGGCCTGCGCCTCGTCCACAGCACGCTTGCTCTTGGGCCGCCCCACATCGATATTCATGGTGATGCCGGGCAGAAGAACCATATTTCTGAGGGCCACGACGGGAAGTTCCCAGATCATGCTTGCTCCTTAAAACCGAAACCACACAGGTTCCGGGAAGAGGTGAGACTCATGCGGGGCGCCCACCGCTGGGGCCACGACCCTTTTGGAAAAGACACCCCGCCCACGATGTCCCCAATTGTAGGGACCCGAGCGAGATGTCGCTGTAATCTATGTCGCTTTTAGGCAGATTTCTTGAGTCCTTTAGACTCAATCAGCTCCAGGGGCCGATCGATGTTTGCGGCGTCAAAGCGCAGCTCCCTGAGGCCTTCGATGGGGAGCTCAAACAGCAGGTCCGTCATGGCCTTTTCCAGCACGGCCCGCAGGCCCCGGGCCCCCGTCTTGCGGGCCTTGGCCCGGTGGGCCACCTCGCGCAGGGCCGCCTCGGTGAAGGTGAGGTCCACCCCCTGAAAGCCGAAGAGCGCCTGGTACTGCTTGACGATCGCGCCCTGGGGCTCGGTTAGAATTCGCACCAGCGCGTCCTCGTCGAGGTCCTGAAGCTGGACGACGAGCGGGAGGCGGCCCACAAATTCCGGGATCAGGCCGAATTTCACGAGGTCTTCGGGCAGGAAACGCAGCTCCTCTTTTTCTTCTCCCTTGTGCTCGGCACCGAAGCCCAAGGAACGCACGTTGGTGCGGCTGCGGGCGATGTCGGCCATGTTCTCAAAGGCGCCGCCCACAATAAAGAGGATGTTTTTGGTGTTCACCTGCACGAGTTCCTGCTGTGGATGTTTGCGCCCCCCCTGCGGCGGCACCTGGGCAATGGTGCCCTCGATGATTTTCAGGAGGGCCTGCTGCACGCCCTCGCCCGACACGTCACGGGTGATGGAGGTGCCCTCGGACTTGCGCGCGATCTTGTCGATCTCGTCGATGTAGATGATCCCGCGCTCGGCGGCGGCCACGTCGTATTCGGCGGCCTGCAGCAGGCGCACAATCACGTTTTCCACGTCGTCACCGACGTAGCCCGCCTCGGTCAGCGTGGTGGCGTCAGCAATCGCAAAGGGCACCTCCAGCATCTCCGCGAGGCTCTGCGCAAGCAGCGTCTTGCCGGTGCCGGTTGGCCCGATCAGGAGGATGTTGCTCTTTTGCAGGTTCACGTCGGGGTGGGCAAGGCGCTGATAATGGCTCACCACCGCGACGGCCAGGGCCTTTTTGGCCTCGTCCTGCCCGATCACGAACTCGTCAAGGTACGCCTTGATCTCCTTGGGGCTAGGCAGCTCCTCGAGGCGAAATTCACTGCCTGCCTTTTTGTTCTGACGGACCAGCTCATGCGCCCGCTCGGTGCACTCGTTGCAGATAAAAGCCGCTCGGCCGGGCGCCTCGATCAGCTGCGCGATCTGCGGATGCTGCCGCCCACAAAAGGAGCAGCGATCACTGCCGATGGTACCGCGCCCGGTCACAGCGCCTCCTCGATCTCGCGGGTGTTCTCAATCACCGCGTCGATCAGGCCGTACTCTTTGGCCTCGTAGGGCGACATAAAGTAGTCGCGTTCCATATCGCGCAGCAGCTTGTCGTGCGGCAGGCGGGTGTGCTTGTGGTAGATGTCAATCAGGGTGTCGCGCAGGCGCAGCACCTCCTTGGCCTGCACCTCCAGGTCAGGCGTGTTGCCGCGGAACCCCGCCGACCCCTGGTGGATCATGATGCGGCTGTTGGGCAGGGCCATGCGCTTGCCCTTATCCCCGGCCATCAGCAGCACGCTGCCCATGCTCATGGCGATTCCCACACAGATGGTGCTGACCGGAGCCTTGATGTAACGCATGGTGTCGTAGATCGCCAGGCCCGCGTACACTTCCCCACCAGGGCAGTTGATGTACATCTGAATTTCCTGTTCGGGGTTTTGCGAGTCTAGCAGCAGCAGCTGCGCCACGATCGTGTTCGCCATCTGCGACTCGATGGGCGTGCCCACAAAAATGATCCGGTCCTTGAGGAGGCGCGAGTAGATGTCGTACATCCGCTCGCCCCGACCGGTCTGCTCGATCACGTACGGGATCACGCTCATGCGGCGCATTATCGCACGGGGCGCGGCGGGGAACGTGGGCAAAGCTGCGCTCAGGCAGGGGGCGGCGACTCCCCCTGACCCTCAACAAAAGTTCATCGCCCGCACGCGGCAGTTCGCGTACGCTAGACCCCCAAGGAGGTCCAAGATGACGGGAAGAGACGACCGCAGCCATGACGTGGAGCGCTCTGAAACCACCGAAGTTCACGAGTCCCACTCCGCGGAGGGAGGCACCGAGACGCATACCCGCACTGAGCGGCACGAGGTCAGAGAAGAAAGGCCTGTCCGCGAGCCTGCCACGCAGACCACCACCACCACCACGATCATCGAGGAGTAGACCGGGCAGGGGACTGCCCCCTGCCGCCCTCATTCCACGATCATCGGAATCAGCACGGGATTGCGGCCCGTTACCTTGCGAACAAATCTCCGCACCGAGCCGTACATGTCGTCGCGGACGTCTTCTAGGCGCTTTTTCTCGCGCAGGCCAAGCTCAACAGCCTCGAGGGCCACCCGGCGAATCTGGCCGTCGAGCTCGCGGTTGGGACGCACGAAGCCGCGCGAGACGATCTCGACGTGCGGAGTGGGGTGCAAGACGGCGGTCATGATCAAGATGCCCTCCTGGCTCATGCTGGCGCGGTCAAGCAGCACGTCGTCCCCCACGTCGCCCACACCCAAGCCGTCCACGTAGACGCCGCCCGCGGGTACCGTACCGGTCACCCGGAACTCGTCGGCGCTGACGCGCACCACGTCGCCGTTGCGGGCGATCAGGGTGCGGCGGGGCGGGCGGGGGAGCGTCTGGGCGAGGCGGGCGTGATTGATCTGGTGACGGGGTTCACCGTGCCAGGGCAGGAAGAACTTGGGCCGCGCGAGGTTGAGCACGGTGGCGAGTTCCTCCTGCGAGCCGTGTCCGGAGGCGTGCACTCGGTAGGTCGGCGGGTAGTACACGTCTACGCCGATCTCGTAGAGGCGGTTGATCACAAGGTTCACCGCCTCCTCGTTGCCGGGAATCGGGTTGCTGGAGAGAATCACCGAGTCGCCGCGTTTCAGGGCCAGCTTGGCGTGGCTTCCAAAGGCGAGGCGCGACAGAACGCTCATGGGCTGTCCCTGCGAGCCGGTGCACACGTACAGCACCTGCGAGTCTTGCAGGCTCCCGACCTCCTCGCTGGTCAGCAGGGGTTCAGGAAACTCCATGTAGCCGAGGTTTTGCGCAACCTGCGCGTACTTCAGCATGGAGCGGCCTTCCATCACCACCCGGCGGCCCTGGCGGTGCGCAATCTGAATGACGTTGCCGATGCGGTGCACGTTCGAGGCGAAGGTGGTCAGAAAGACGCGCCCGCGGCACCCCGCAATCACGTCCTCCAGGTTGCGCGTCACCTCCGCCTCGCTGAGGGTGCGCCCGGGCCGCTCGGCGTTGGTGGAGTCGCTGATCAGGAGGAGCACGCCGTCCTTGCCGGCCTGCTCGATGCGGGCGAGGTCCGAGAGCTGCCCGTCACTGGGATGCTCGTCCAGCTTGAAGTCCCCGGTGTGCAGCACCACGCCGGCGGGGGTGGTGAGGATGTACCCGGCGTTGTCGGGAATGGAGTGGGTCATGCGGAAAAACTCCACGTGGAAGTTCTTGCCGATCCGCACCTTGGCGTTCAGGTCCGCCTCGCGCAGGTCCACGTCGCCGGGTCTGATCCCGAACTCCGCCAGCTTCTCGCGCACCAGGCCCAGGGTGAGGGGCGCGCCGTACACCGGCACACGCGGCAGCCGCGGCAGAATGTAGGGAAGCCCACCGATATGGTCCTCGTGGCCGTGGGTCAGAATCCAACCCCTAATCAGCCCGGCATTCTGCTGAAGGTAGTCGATGCGCGGGATAATCAGGTCCACGCCCATCTGGTGGGCGTCGGGAAAGGCGAGCCCGCCATCGACGACCAGAATCTCGTCTTGAAAGCGGTAGGCGGTGATGTTCTTGCCGATCTCGCCCATGCCGCCGAGCGGAATCACGTCGAGGTACGGCGTAGGGCGCGCGTCCGGGGCGCTGTCTTGCCGATGGGGCGCGTTCTTGCCTGCTTGGGTCATCTTCTGTCTCCGGTCGCACAGCGCTTTTCCTGGCCGGAAGGGCATGGGGAGGTCATGGCGGTGCGGTTTGAATGGTGCAGCCACGCCGGGAAGCGCGGCCCGGGAAAAACGGTTTGTGTCACCCGCAGCCGGTTGCGGCGCAGGGCGTAGTCCCCTCAAGGTAGCACAGAGCCTCCGGCGTTCAACGTCACGGGCGCGCAGCTCACCCTGTTGTCCGCGTGATACGCCGGAAAAGCGGGGGCAGGGCCGCTGTGGCGTGAAGTGCATGTGAAGCCCGCTATCATGAAGGTGTGAGTGCGCAACGGATTCTCGTGATCGAGGATGACCTCGACATTGCCAACGTGCTGAGACTGGACCTGACGGATGCTGGGTACGCGGTCGAGCATGCCGACTCCGCCATGAACGGTCTGATCCGGGCGCGTGAAGACCACCCCGACCTCATCCTGCTCGACCTGGGCCTGCCTGACTTTGACGGCGGTGACGTGGTGCAGCGGCTGCGCAAAAACAGCGCCGTGCCCATCATCGTGCTGACCGCGCGCGACACGGTGGACGAGAAGGTGCGGCTCCTTGGTCTGGGCGCCGACGACTACGTCATCAAGCCCTTTCACCCCGACGAGCTGCTGGCCCGCATCAAGGTGCAGCTTCGGCAGCGCGTCAGCGAAAGCCTCAGCATGGGTGACCTGACGCTTGATCCCCAAAAGCGCCTGGCCACCTACAAGGGCGAGGAACTGCGGCTTTCGCCCAAGGAATTTGACATTCTGGCCCTCCTTATTCGTCAGCCGGGCCGGGTGTACTCTCGCCAGGAGATCGGGCAGGAAATTTGGCAGGGCCGCCTCCCGGAGGGCAGCAATGTGGTGGACGTGCACATGGCGAACCTGCGTGCCAAGCTGCGTGACCTCGACGGCTACGGCCTGCTGCGGACCGTGCGGGGCGTCGGGTATGCCCTCCGCGGCTGAGGGTGGATGAAGCCTGTGGCCTCTTCCCCACCGCCCGCAGGCTTCACGGATGTGGATGCCGCGCCGCTGCTGGCGGCCCTGCCCGACCCCGTGCTGCTGCTGAGCGGCGAGGCTGCCCTGCTGAATGCCGCTGCCCGGGAGCGGCTGGGTGACCTGCCCGCCTCCGGGGACTGGCGGGAACTCTTCTCGGCCGAGACGGCCCGCCTGCTGACCGGCGCCGCCGCTCGAGCAGCCGCAGGAGAGACGGTGCGCGAAAGCGTGCTGCTGCTCGGCAACGAGGCGCCCGTCCTGGCCACCCTCACGCCTGCTGGGCCAGGCCAGGTGCTGGTGCACCTGCGTGACTCGCGCCATCCCCTCGATGTGGCGCTGGAACTGATGGAAGCCCTGGGCCTGGGCATGCTGGTGCAAGCCGCAGATGGCCGCGTGCTCTCGGCCAACCCGGCCGCACAGGGGCTCGTGGGGCTCAACCTGGCGCAGATGACCGGTCAGGTTCCCACGGACACACGCTGGCGCACCATTCAGCCCGATGGGCAACCCTTCGCTGCAGAAACGCTCCCTATGTTCCGCGCCCTCCAGACCGGGGAGGTGCAGCGAGACGTGCTGGTGGGTGTGGTGATCCCGAGGGCGGACGGTGCGGAGGAGACGCGCTGGATGAACGTCACGGCTCTACCCCGCCACGCGCCCGGAACCCGGCAGCCCAAGCAGGTCACAACGGTGTTTGCCGACGTGACCGAGGAGCGCCGCCTCCGTCAGCAGATCGTGCACAGTGAGGAACGCTACCGCTCGCTGGTGGAGGCCACGTCCCAGATCGTGTGGGTGACCCGGCCCGACGGGGCGCTGCTGGGGCCACAGCCCACCTGGTCCGCCTTTACCGGGCAGACAGAAGACGAGTACGGGGGAACTGGCTGGCTGAGCGCCGTGCACCCCGACGACCGCGCCGCCACACTCTCGGCCTGGCAGCGGGCCGTCGAGACGCGCACGCCCTACCAGACCGAGTATCGGCTGCGCCGAGCCGACGGCTGCTACGTCCCCATGCAGGCCCGCGGAGTCGCGGTCACCAACCCGGACGGCAGCGTCCGCGAGTGGGTGGGCGTCAATCAGGATCTCAGCGCCCTCAAGGCCGCCGAAGACCATCTGCGTGCGCTGAATGCCAGCCTGGAAGAACGCGTCGCGGAGCGCACCCGCGAGCTCTCTGACCTCACCCGCTTCTCCACGCTGCTCCTCACCGCCGCTGGAGAGGGCATCTTCGGACTGGACACCGCGGGCCGCACCACCTTTGCCAACCCCGCTGCCGCACGCATCCTGGGCTACAGCATCGAACGGATGATTGGTACCCAGCAGCACGCCCTGATTCATCACCACCACGCCGATGGCCGGGTGTATCCCGTGGAGGCGTGCCCGATTCACCAGACCCTGCGGGATGGTCAGCCGCGCCGCCGGGAGGGCGAGGTGTTCTGGCACGCGCAGGGGCACCCCATTCCCGTCGCCTACGTCGTCTCCCCCACCCACGATCCTGCCGGGCAGGTCACCGGGGCCGTGGTGATGTTTCAGGACGTGACCGAACGGCTGCGCGCCCAGGCAGCCCTAGAAGACGCCATCGCCAACCTGGAACGCAGCAACCAGGAACTCGAGCAGTTCGCCTACGTCGCCAGTCACGACCTGCAAGAGCCGCTGCGAACGGTGGGCAGCTACGCCGACCTGCTGGCCAGGCGCTACCGCGGCCGGCTCGACCCACGGGCCGACCAGTACCTCGACTTTATGCAGGACGCGGTCGGGCGCATGCGCAGCCTGATTCAGGATCTGCTGGGCTTTGCACGAGTGGGCCGCGCCGGCACCGAGCCGCAACCCGTCGCGCTTGAGGAGGTGCTGGCCCAGGCCGCGCAGAACGTACAGGGGACGCTCGAGGAGACGGGAGGAAGGCTGACTTGGAACGTGCCCTACACGGTCTGGGGTCATGCGGGGCTGCTGGTGCAGCTCTTTACCAACCTGATCGGCAACGGCTTGAAATTCCACCGCGAGGCTGTTCCCCCAGAGGTCTCCGTGACCGCCGAGCTCGAGGGGACGCGGGTCAAGATCGAGGTGCGGGACAATGGCATCGGCATCGCGCCCGAGTACCATGAACGGGTGTTTGCGATCTTCCAGCGCCTCAACCGCCGTGAGGCTTATCCCGGGAACGGCATCGGGCTGGCGATTTGCCGCAAGATCGTCGAGGGGCACGGCGGCTCCCTCTCCCTGACCTCCACGCCGGGTCAGGGCACCACCTTTCACCTCACTCTTCCCCTTCCGCCCGCGCCAGCTGCCGGGCAGCCTCACCCCTGAGACCCATGCACGCATCCGACCCCTCCCTGACCGCCCGGCCCCCGATCGAGATCCTGCTCGTCGAGGACAGCGAACCCGACGTGCTGCTGACCCAAGAAGCGTTCGCCGATGCCCGCGTTCCCAACCGGCTGCACGTGGTTCGTGACGGCGTCGAGGCGCTGCGCTTCCTGCACCGCGAGGGCGAGTACGCCCAGGCCCCGCGGCCAGACGTTATCCTCCTCGACATCAACATGCCCCGCAAAAACGGTCTGGAGGTGTTGGCTGAGATCAAGGGCAACCCCGCCCTCGCCACCATTCCCGTCGTGATGCTCACCACCAGCCAATCAGAAGACGACGTACGGGGCTCCTACACCCGCCACGCCAATGGGTACGTGGTTAAGCCTGTTGGTTTCGAGAACTTCCTCTCGGCCATCCGCGCCTTTGAGGACTTCTGGATGACTTTTGTGCGCTTTCCTCCCCGCGCCTAGCCCACCAGAGCACAAGAGTACACACAGCCAGTGTCCCCGGTCTGAGGTTCCGGGGACACTGTAGGTGAGGCTGGTCAAGCGGCTTTAGCGGCGGTCGTTGGGATTGGTGTACGTCGTGCCGGGCGTGGTGGTCGTCTGTACGACGGTGGCCGAGCGGTTCCGGCCCATTAGGCCCGCCAGACCCAGCAGCCCGAGGAGCCCCCACGGGAAACCATCGTTGCGGTTGGGCTCGTTGCCGGGAATTCCGTCGTTCTCCGTGGGCGTCGTCACCGCGTCATTCTCGACATCCGTGGTGGTTGTATCGGTTGCCGTGTCGGTGGTATCCGTCGTCGTGGTATCGGTCGTGGTGTCCGTACCGGTCGTGTCCGTCGTGGTGGTGTCGGTGGTTTCAGCGGGGGTGGTCACCGCGTCGTCCACGGCCTCACCCGCGGTATCTACGGCATTGTCGATCGCCTCACCGGTCTCCTGGGCCGCCTGATCGACATTCTCACCGACCTCCTCGGCCACCCCCTCGGTGCCTTCACCAGGCGTACCACCAAAATCATCCTGTTGCCCGTTGTTGTTGGTGTCCTGCACCTGGAGGTAGCCGGCGCTCGGCGCAGTCGCAAGGGCAGCGGGAGCAGCGAAGATCAGGGCAAGTGTCAGCAGCGTCTTGTTCATAGGAACTCCTTGAGATCGCCCGAGAGTGGCGGATGAAGTGCCTTCAGTGTGAGCGGCGCACATGGCACCACGCTGAGCGTCATCCCCATGAGTCCTTCATGTGCCGCAGCCGAGCTTCCCTCACCGTTGCAGCGTGGAAGCCTGCTGCAGGGCAGCCAGCACATTGCTCAGGTGGGTCTCGAAGTCTACCCCCAGCTCCTGCGCGCCCCGCATGACCTCTTCACGGTTCACGCCCGCAGCGAAAGCGCGATTCTTGAAACGTTTTTTCAGGCTGCTCAGCTCCAGCTGCCGCACGTCCCGATCAGGCCGAATCAGTGCAGCCGCCTGCACCAGCCCGGTGAGCTCATCCACGGCAAACAGTGTCTTGGCCAGGCGTGTGACGCGCGGGACGCCGGTGGACGGAGCGTGTCCCAAGATCGCGTCCAGGACCTCTGGCGGCGTATCGGTGTGCTCACGCAGGTAGGCCACGCCCCAGGTGGGATGCTCCTGCGGATGCCCCTCGTAGTCAAAGTCATGCAGCAGGCCGGTCACCGCGTACAGCTCCTCGTCCTCGCCAAACCGGCGGGCGTACCAGCGCATGGCGGCCTCCACATTCAGCATATGCCGCCGCAGCGACTCCGAGCGCGTATGTTCGGTCATCAAAGCATAGGCCTGAGCGCGGTCCATACCGTAGTTTGGCAGGGGGAGGCACTGGTCCTCTGGGCGTCAACCCCCGATGTACCTGGCCCACTCCGGCTGCCAGTGGGCGAACTGGCCGTGCGCGTACACACCGAACGTAGGGGCGCGAGGCCGGGAGCGCAGCGGCATCCCGGCCTCGTCGGGGGTACGGTTCCCCTTGCGCTGGTTGCACGCCCGGCAGGCGGTCACCACGTTTTCCCAGGTATGGCGTCCTCCCCGCGACCGCGGCACCACGTGATCGAGCGTCAGATCAGCTTCCGCACCGCAGTACTGGCAGGCGAAAGTGTCGCGCCTCAAGACGTTGCGGCGGTTAAAGGGCACCGGGTGAACGCGTGGGCGGCGCACGTACCGCTTCAGGCGGATCACGCTGGGTACCCTCAGGATGGTGCTGGGCGACCGAATCACGTCGCCACTGACCTCCAGCACCTCGGCCACACCGTACTGGAGGAGCGTGATCGCGCGCTTGGCACTGGTCACCTGCAACGGTTCATACGACGCGTTCAGGACCAGGACGCGCGGCGCGTTCAGATCCGGCACCACGCGTAGGCTGCGCGCTTCCTCTCTCGTCACGCTCGCTAAGGGGTTCACAAGGGGAAGTCTAAAGCCTGACTGTATGGACAATGTTGCGCCAAATCGCTGAGTGACACCTTCCGGCTTCGGCCGTCAGGTGGGCACCGTCCATCCGAGGGACTGCCAGGCCCCAGCGTCACCCCGCAGGAACTCCAGGACGCCATCGGCCACGTACTGCACCGCCAGCGCACCCAACAGCACCCCCAGGACGCGGGTGACCACATGTACGCCGGTTACGCCGATCACGCGGGCAATCTGACCGCTAAGGCGCAGGGCGAGGTAACACAGCAGCAGCACGCCAAAGGTCACCAGGAAAACCACGGCCAGCAAAGACGGACGGCCATGCGCGTCGCCCGCCAGGATCATGATGCTCGCCAGGGTGCCGGGGCCGGCGATCAGCGGAATCGCCAGCGGAAAGACGCTGATGTCCTGCCGCTCGTGCGCCTCCTGTTCCTCCTCAGGGGTTTCCTTGCTGCCGCTTGGACGCGCAAAGACCATATCCAGGGCGATCAGGAACAGCAGGACGCCGCCAGCCACCCGAAAGGCGCTCAGGCTAATCCCCAGGTGCTCCAGCAGCGACCGTCCAAAAAGACCAAACAGCAGGATGATGACGCCCGCGACCAGGGTCGCCCGAACCGCTACCCGCCGCCGCTCGAAACTGGGCCGGTTCCCGGCCAGACCAATAAAAATGGGCGCAAGGCCAATCGGATCCATCACCACCAGCATGGTCAAAAAGGTCTGCAACGCGAGGCTCGTCAGCTCTTCCACTGTTGGGAGTGTACCTGAGGGGGGGGAAAGCCGCCTCACCGCTCAGAAGAGCGTTGTCGTGACGCCTGCTCGGTGAGGGCAGCCAGATCTGCCGGTGTGTTGACGTTCTGGAGGGCCTTGGGGCTGACTTCCTCCAGGAGGTGGGCGGGAACGGTCACCGTCCGGCCCAGCGGGGCAGCGGCCCGCAACCGGCGTTCCCCAGCGTCCAGCAGGGCCGTCACCTCCTTCAGGAGCGCGGTGTGATACAGCGCGGCGAGGGGGTGCGGACGGCCTGCGGCGTCCAGGGCCAGCACCGCCTGCGCGTCGGGTGTGCGCGCTCTTGCCAGGGTGACCCAGTAGGCGGGGCTCAGGCGGGGCATATCGACCCCGGCAAAAGCCACCCAGCACGCGCCCCGCCTCCACTGGGCCGCCGCGAGTGCGGCTTCCAGCGCTCCCAGCGGTCCCTCCCCCGGGCGGGTATCGGGGACGTTCACCCAGCCGGACAACACGTATCGTCCGGGGGGAGCGATGAGGAGGCGCAGGGAACAGGGCTTCAGGCTGGCCGCAACATGCTCTAGCAGCGTCCGCCCCTCCAGCCGGGCGGCAGCCTTATCGCTTCCAAAGCGGCGGGAGTGCCCACCCGCCGTAATGGCCGCCACCACCTCCTGCATGTCCTTGAGCGCTCCAGAGGTCGCGAGCCTGGCCTTCACCGTTCCTCCATATTGCACCCTTTCCGACACTCCGCCTACCCCGGCTGCGCTCACACTGCGAGCAACTCAAGCTCAGCCCTGGAGGTTCCCATGAAGAAGGTCATCACGCTGGTTTTACCCCTTGCTCTGGCCTCCTGCACCATGACGCTGCCCGGCAGCCCCTACACCCTGGGCAAGCAACCCGCGGCCGGCGACCTCAATCCTGCCGGCACGGTCACCGGGCGAGTCTCCGGCAACACCGTGATGACCGAGGCGCGGGTGATGGGGCTTAAACCCAATCAGTACTACGTCGCGCACTATCACCTCCAGGGCTCGGCCAGCTCTGACCCCTGCCAAAGCGGCGGGCCGCCGATCATGAGCAGCAAGATCGTGGGCCAGACCGACGCCAGCGGCATGCTGGTGCTCAGCGGCATGGCCCCCCACGCCGACGTGATGAACGCCACCTACTTCAATATCCACACGGCCAGCGACGCCCAGGGTACGCCCGCCGACGCCGGGGTCGCCTGTACGCCGGTCAGGGTGATGTAGCGCCTCTGCGGTGACGGTCGGGGTACGTTACGCTGCCCCCCGTGAGTGTGCGAATCCTGGGCGGCAGCGCAAAAGGCCGCGTCCTTAAAGTTCCTGGCAGCGCTCGGCCCAGCGGCGCGCGCGTGCGCAAAAGCCTCTTTGACCTGCTGGCTACCCGCGCGCCTTCGGGCACCTTCCTCGACCTGCACGGGGGCAGCGGTGCGGTGGGTCTAGAGGCTGCCAGCCGCGGCTATGACGTGACCCTGGTGGAAAAAGATCCTCAGGCCGTGCGGGCGCTGGAGGAAAATGCCCGTACGCTGGGGCTCTCCGTGCGCATCGTGCGCGGGGATGCCCTGACCCTGCTCCCCCGCTTGGGCGCCTTCGATGTGGTCTTTAGCGATCCACCCTACGCCCAGGATATCCCCAGCCTGACGGAAAAGCTTCTGTTCGCGGGCGTGGTGGTTCCTGGGGGCGTGCTTGTCTGCCAACATCCCGGCCGTACGCTCCTTCACGACGCGCCCGGCTGGACCCGTGAGACGCGGGCGTACGGGAGTAATGCCCTCACGCTGTACGCAAGGGATAAGATCGGGGACGCATGAACGCCGTCTTTCCCGGCTCCTTCGACCCTGTGACCAGCGGGCATATGGACGTTTTGACGCGCGCCGCGCGCATCTTCGACCACGTCACCGTGACCGTGATGCACAACGCCCGCAAGCAGGGCCGTCACCTCTTTACCCTAGAAGAACGCCTCGCCATTCTGCATGAGGCGACGGCCCACCTGCCCAATGTCAGCGTCGACAGTTTCAGCGGCCTGCTGGTGGACTACATGCGGCAACAGGGAAAGGGAATCATCGTGCGGGGACTGCGGGCCGTCTCCGACTACGAGTACGAACTGCAGATCGCGCACCTCAACCGGCAGATCGGTGAGGTGGAGACCGTCTTTATCATGGCTGCGACGCGCTGGAGCTTCGTCAGCTCCACCATGGTCAAGGAGATCGCGAGCTATGGGGGCAACATCTCGGAGATGGTCCCCCGAGCCAGCGCCGCGGCCCTGCGGCGCAAATTCGCAGAGATGTACGCGCAGAGAGGCGCGCCGGAGAGCCAAGAAACAGGGCCGTCAGAACAGCGCTGACGGCCCCAACGGCGAACGTCCCTTCAGCGCCGGGCCGCGGTGTTCGTGGTGGTGTGCACCACGGTGCTGCGGCGGTTGCGCCCGGCCAGCCCGAAGAGCCCCAGCAGGCCCAGCAGGCCCCAGGGGAACTGCCGGGTATCGGCGGTGCCGTCGTTGTTGGTATCCACCGCCGCATTGGGGTCCACGGCGTCGCTCACAGCCTCGCTGGCCGTGTCGGTGGCGTTGTCTACCGCGTTGCCTGCCGCGTCCACTGCGTCTTGGGTAGCGTCGCCCACAGTCTCTGCCGTGTTCTCGACGGCGTTGCCGACGTCCTGCGCGGCTTGGTCGACATTCTCACCGACCTCCTCGGCCACGCCCTCCTGTCCCTCACCGGGGGTACCGCCGTAGTCGTCCTGCTGGCCGTTGTTGTTGCTGTCCTGTACCTGAACGTAACCGGCGACTGGAGCCGTAGCCAAGGCAGCGGGGGCAGCCAACACCAGCGCAAGCGTAAGCAGTGTCTTGTTCATAAGGTCTCCTGGTGCCGCCCCAGAGGCGGCAAGCCGGGCTTCATTGTGAAGAGAAGCGCCGCGCGCTCGCTGAGCGTTTTCCGCACAACTCTTCATGTCCGGCAAGGGACCCACAACGGTCCCAACTCAGGCTTCTTGATTCACGCCCAGGGCGGCCAGGCGCAGCGCCCCTGCTCGGTCCGTCTGTTCCCACGGAAACTCGGGGCGGCCAAAGTGCCCGTACGCGGCGGTCTGGGCGTAGATGGGCCGCAGGAGGTCGAGTTGCGCGATGATCGCCTGGGGCCGGGCGTCGAAGTGCTCGCGCACCAGCGCGGCAAGGCGCTCGTCACTCAAGGTGCCCGTCCCGTAGGTATCCACCCGCAGGCTCACGGGGTGGGCCCGCCCGATGGCATAGGCAACCTCCACAAGGGCCCGCCGTGCCAGACCCGCCGCCACGATGTTTTTGGCGATGTAGCGGGCGTAGTAGGCTGCCGAGCGGTCCACCTTGGTGGGGTCCTTGCCCGAAAAGGCTCCGCCCCCGTGCGGAACCGCGCCGCCATAGGTATCCACGATGATCTTGCGCCCGGTGAGGCCAGTATCGCCGTGCGGACCGCCGATCACAAAGCGGCCGCTGGGGTTGATGAAGTACTTCGTGTCGGGAGTCAGCAGCTCCGCCGGGATCACCGCCCGGACCACATGCTCGATCATGTCCGTCCGAATCCGCTCCTGGCTCACGTCATCACTGTGCTGGGTGCTGATCACCACCGTATCCACAAAGGTCTCGCGGGCCTCGTGCGGCTCACCGTCGCGCACCACCGTCACCTGGGCCTTGGCGTCGGGACGCAGGTAGGCAAAGGCGAGGGCCTGCTCCTGCTCGGGCGTCAGCGTTTCACCGCGCGCGCGGGCCTCTTTGGCCTCGCTGCCGGCCTTGCGCAGTTCGGCCAGCCGCCGCGTCAGCCTGTGCGCGAGGCTGATGGGAAGCGGCATCAGCTCAGGCGTCTCGTCGGTGGCATAGCCGAACATCAGGCCCTGGTCACCCGCGCCGACCCGGCTGTAGGCGTTTTCCGGGCGAGCACGTTCCTCTGCGGTCATCGCCCGCCACTCCTCGGAGAAGTTCACGCCCCCGGCGATCTCGGGGGACTGCTCGTGAATGGACACGAGCACCGCGCTGTACTCGGCGTCAAAGCCGTAGTTGGCACGGGTGTAGCCCACCTTCATCACGGCGTCGCGCACCGTCTTCTGTACGTCCACCCGCGCGTTGTGAGCCGTCACCTCGCCCGCGACGACCGCCATACCGGTGGTCAGCAGCGTTTCGATCGCCACCCGCGCCGTCGGTTCCTGCCGCAGGAACTCGTCGAGCAGGGAATCCGAGATGAAATCCGCCAGCTTGTCCGGGTGGCCTTCCGATACCGACTCCGACGTGTAAAACTTCCGCATGTTCGCTCCTTCGCGCGCGGGGGGGCGTCTCACAGAACCACCTGGAGAGGGATGTCGCTCTGGGCCCCGCACGGTCCGCCTCTCGCGTCGAGGGCGGTACCCGGGCAGCGTAACGCACCGGGATGACCAGGCGAAAGGACGAACGGCAGGAACGCGGCCCCGGCGACCTTTGGCCGGAGCGAACACGCCGTCACGCTGCCCGACCTCACGGCCCTGCGGCGCCCATGGCCGCCCCGATGCCCGCCGGCAACTCTGCCGCTAGGCGCGCCAGGGTCCGTTCGGCAGCGGCACGCACCATCTTCTCAAAGGCCGCCCCGCCCCAGCCCTCGGCCTGCGGCAGGGTCAGGTGAGCGCGAAAGTGGAAGGCAAAGGTCACCTCTCCCGCCTCGTCCACCTTGGCCTGTCCGGCGACCTCGACCCAGGCGCGTTCCTCCTCGATGGGCTGCGGCGTGAGGGCCGCCCCGTTGGGCGTGACGCTGAGGCGGCTCCGAAAGGGCAGGTCCACCTCCCCCAGCAGCGGGACGGAGACGACCAGCTCGCCGGACACGCCCCGGGTATTCCCCCGGAGACGGCGCAAGAAACGCACCTGGGAAAGCGCCCGGCCCGCATCCCGAACAAAGGCCAGCGCCGCGTCCTGTCCGCCGGGATGCGGCAGGACAAAAGACTGCTGCGCCTCGATCAGCACGGGCCCATCAGTCCACCCACTCGATCACCAAACGGTGTTCGGCCAGGGCCGCCTGCAACTCGGCGTCGGCCACGCTGCGCAGCCGGGGGAGGTGCGCGAAACGGGGCGTCGCGGAGGCGTACCCCAGCCGCACCACCACGTCATCATTCAGTTCATCCTTGCCCACACGCCACACCAGTTGTCCACCCAACGCCTCCAGTTGCCGGGCGAGTTCCGGGGGCAGGTCCGGGGCAGCGCCATTGGAGAAGGGGGCGTCCGTCATGGGGGCCATTGTACGTGGGCCTGCGGGGAGGATAGAACGGGGGACAAATGACCACTCCTCCCGTGTCCTGGCGTGCCCTAGAAACCCGTGTGGGTCTGGACGCTCTTCCTGGCTTTCACCGCGCCTTTCTCGCCTGGCGGGGCGTGGAGGGGGCGGCCGAGATGCCCCTGCGCCGTGTGGGCCAGCGGGTGGAGGCCGAACTGAACCGCCTGGTGCAGGCTGGGCAGGCCCAGAAGCGTGCCGATGACTGGTGGCTTGCCCCCGGAGCACTGCACGGCTTCGCGGCAGCGGAACCGTTTCTCGAGCGCTGAGGGCCAAGGAGTCCCGGAATTGCTCCGGCTGCGCCCAGCGGCGCCTTAGCCCGCCGCGTGCGTGACCACGTTGCAGGTGCAGCGTGCCAGCGTCGTCGTGCGGCCCCGCTCGTCACGCACCTCCACCGTCCAGACGAGCACCGTGCGGCCCCGGTAGACCAGCTGCGCCTCGGCCGTGACAAAGCCGTCGGTCACGCCACGAACATGGGTGCCGTTCACGTCCACCCCAACCGCCACCTGCTGCCGCACGTCCAGATTCAGCCAACTGCCGATGCTGGCGAGCTCCTCCGCCAGGGCCAGGCTCGCGCCGCCGTGCAGGCGTCCGGCGGGCTGGCGGTTGCCCGCTACCGGCATGCGGGCGGTCACGCGCTCCCGCGAGGCGCTCAGAAGCTCGATCCCCAGCCGCTCACCGAGCGTTCCCGAAAGCCCGTTGAGGCGCCCGGCCAGCTCCTCGGGGGTCAGGGCTTCTCGTTCGTCCGGCGTGGGCAGCTGCAGGTCAGGGTGCAGGGTCATAGCGGGAGGATACCTGCGTCTCCTTCTCCTCGAGGCCAGTTGGACCCGCCGCCACGCACTCCGCCCACGCCGCCTCATACTCGGCCCGCTCCAGCCCCCGCCCGATGAAAACGAGTTCGGTTCGGCCATCTGCCTCGTCCCAGGCGTCGGCGGTCAAGAGGTCGCGCACGGCCTGAAACAGCACTCGGTGGGGGTAGCCCGCGAGCGAGAGCGTCCCCTTGACCCGCAGCACCTCGGCGGGGCGCGAGAGGATGAAGTCGGTCAGAAAGCGTCCCCAGCGGAAGGGGTCGAGCGGCGTCTCCGCGCGCAGGGTGAAGGAGGCCAGGCCCGGCGTGTGCGAGACGGGCGCGGCTCCCTCCAGGGCGCGGGGATCAAAGTCGTCGCGGGCCAGCAGGGCCTGGGCGTCTACCTGAGCGCGCTCCACCCGGACGATGCGCGCGAGGGGGTTGACCCCGCGCAGCACATCTGCGGCGTGGTCGAGGCGCTCGGGGTCGGCGAGGTCGGTCTTGTTCAGTACGATGACGTTGGCGTAGGCGAGTTGCCGGGCGGCCTCCGGGTGGTCGCGCAGGGTCTGGAGGACATGCCGGGCGTCGGCCACGGCCACCAGGGTGGTGACCCGGAACGCCGCCCGCACCGAGCGTTCCAGCAGGGTGCTCAGGACCGGGGTGGGGTCCGCCACGCCGCTGAGCTCGACAAGCACGGCGTCGGGCTTCTGTTCGCGCAGCGAGATGGTCACGAGCGCCCGCAGCAGGTCGTCTCTGCCCGTGCAACACAGGCAACCCGCCGTGAGCTCGGTCACGTCGTCCTGAAGCCGCTCCACCAGGCTGCCATCCACCCCCGTTTGCCCGAACTCGTTGACGATGACACCGAGGCGCAGCGAGCGAATGGGGGCAGGCGGCTGCGATTCCAAAACAGGCGGACACGACACGGCCTGTTCTTCCATCTTCGCCGCCCGCTCCTCGTTGCTGCTCGCTCCGCTCGGGTTTGGCTTCGCCTCACCGCACGTTCTGATCAGGTGGTTGACCAGGGTGGTTTTGCCCGCGCCCAAAAAGCCGCCGATCACGAGGACGGGAATGCGGTCGTCGGAACGGGACACGGGGAGGGTCATGGAAACAGCATAGGACAGCCCCGCCGTGCGCTTGCCGCGCTACGCTGCCTTCCGTGACCCCCGACCCCACCGCAGGCCCCGGCGTCACTCGCCGCCTCTACGGGCTGCTCACGCCCTACCGCCGCACCGTGGCGCTGGGCCTCGCGCTCCTGTTGGGCAGCGTGGCCGCCGAACTCTACCCGCCGCTCGTGTGGATTCGGGTGGTGGACCAGGGGATTGTGGCGCGGGACTGGGCCTTGATCGGTGGGCAGCTCGCCCTGCTCGTCGGCGTGTTCGGGCTGCAACAGCTTCTCTCGGCGTGGCGCGGGCTGCTGCTGGAGCGGGCCGGGCAGCAGCTCACGCTGGACCTGCGCCTGAGGCTGTACCGCAAGCTCCAGGGCCAGTCCGCGAGCTACTTCGAGGCCCAGCGCACCGGCGACCTCCTCGCCCGCGTGACCGGGGACGTGGACGCCCTTCAGGACGTGCTCGTGCGCGGGACGGACGCGGTGCTGGCGAACGCCCTGCGGCTCGTGGGCGTGGTCGCCATCTTCATCGCGCTGCAACCCCTCCTCGGGGTGCTCGTCACGCTGCCCATGCTCGCCGTCGCGCTGATGCTGCGGCGCTACGCCCGCACGGTGCGGCCCGCCTACCGCGCGGCGCGGACCCGGCTGGGCGACCTCACGGCGCTCATCACCGACCGATTGGCGGGGGTGCGGGTCGTGCAGGGCTTCGCGCGGGAGCGGGCCGAGGAGGAGCGGGTCGCCGCGCTCGCGGGCGAGCTGTACGCGGAGCAGGTGAGGGCGGTCGCCCTGCGCAACCGCGCCTTTCCGCTGGCCCGCTTCGTGGCGAACTTCGGCAATGTCCTGATGCTGGGGGGCGGCGCGTGGCTGATTTTGGCGGGGCAGTTCACCCTGGGGGGACTGCTGGCCTACCGGGGCTACGGCCGCTACTTCTACGGCCCGATCGACGACCTCGTGAATATCGGGGACCTGCTGCAACGCGCCGAGGCGAGCGGGCGGCGGGTCTTCGAGGTGCTGGACGCGCCCGTAGCGGTCACCGAGCGTGCCGGAGCGCGGCCCCTCCCCGAACCCGTGCGGGGCGAAGTGCGCTTCGAGGGCGTCACCTTCGGCTATGACCCCGCCCGCCCGGTGCTGCGGGACGTGACCCTCACCGTCCCGGCGGGGCAGCGGGTCGCGGTGCTGGGGGCGTCGGGGGCGGGCAAAAGCACGCTGCTCTCGCTCGTTTGGCGGGGGCATGACCCCCAGGCGGGCCGGGTGCGGCTCGACGGCGTGGACGTGCGTGACCTCACGTTGGCGAGCCTGCGCTCGCACGCCGCCGCCATGCCGCAAGACACCTTTCTCTTTCACGACACGGTGCTGGAGAACGTGCGCTACGCCCGGCCTGACGCGACGGCGGCCGAGGTCGAAGCCGCGCTGGAAGCCGCCTCCGCGCTCGACTTCGTGCGCGCCCTCCCGCAGGGCCTGGAAACGGTGGTGGGCGAGCGGGGGGTGCGTCTCAGCGGCGGCCAGCGCCAGCGCCTCGCCATCGCCCGGACGCTCCTCGCCCGCCCCAGCGTGCTGCTGCTCGACGAACCGACCAGCGCGGTGGATGCCGAGAGCGAGGCGGTCGTGGTGGCCGCCCTGGGGAGACTCATGCGCGGGCGCACCGCCCTGATCGTGACCCACCGCCTGAGTCTGGCGCGGACCTCTGACCGGGTGATCGTGCTGGAGGGGGGGCGCATCGTGGAGGACGGCGCACCCGACGTGCTGCGGGCGCGAAACGGGGCCTACGCCGCGCTGGAACGGGCGGCGCAGGCGCTCGACGGCACGCTGCCGGAGGTCCCCCTCAGCGTGGAGTAAGCGCCCCGATCATCCCCGTGGCGATGAGTGCGGCCGCGCCCAGCCCCAACAGGACGAACCACGCCGGTGCCCGGCCGCCGTTTGCCGCATTCGCCGCCGTCCACGCGAGCCGCAGATTAACCAGCGCGAACACCAGCAAAAAGGCGTCCAGCGCGTCCACATGGCGCCCACCGCCGATGGCCCAGGGGTAGGACACAAGCCAGGTCAGCCCGGCCAGCGCGAGGGCGATGCCGAGTTGCAGGGCATAGGGCGGCACGGTCTTCCCTCCTCAGCCCAGCTCGTGGTACTGGCCCCGGAAGTACAGCAGGGGGTCGTCATCGGTGTAGCGGGCATACTCGACCAGGCCGAGGTAGAGGGTGTGGTCCCCGGCGGGAATAGCCTGCTGCTTGCGGCACACGAGCTGCGCCACGCTGCCGCCGATCAGGGGGAGGCCCTCGTGGGTCAACCAGGGCACCTCTTCTTCGGGGCCGAGCCGCCCGGCGAAATGGTCACTGAGATGCCGCTGGCTGCTGCTGAGGATGCTGACACCAAACTGCGTGACCGTCTCTGCGGAGAGCAGCGCATGCATATGGGCACGGTGATCCACGCTCACCAGGATGAGGGGCGGGGTGAGGCTCACAGAGACAAACGCACTCGCCGTCATGCCCCGGCGCTGCTCGCCGTCGGTCGCCGTGATGACCGTGACGCCACTGGCAAAACGTCCCAGCGTCTGCCGGAACTCATGGGGGGGAATGCCTTCACGGGCGGCGGGGGAAGTCATGGGGGGAGTGTAGCGATTGAGGGGGGCGCTCGGGTGTTCGCCCACGCTTTCCCCTACGGCTTCGCGCTGGCCGCCGGAACAAGCGGCACGTCACGGATCAGCAGATTGGGGGGACGCACCACCCCGGTCTCGGGAATCGTCTCGGTCCAGCGCTGGCCGCTGACCCGCACCTCAACGGGGCCAGGCGGCAGGTTCAGGAAGCCGTAGTGTCCACCGCCGTCCGTGGTGGTGCGGGCGATTACCCGGCCATCCCGCAGGGCTTCGACCAGGTGACCCCCGGGGGTGGCGCTGCCCACCACGCGCCCGAGCAGGCCGCGCACCGTGGGAGGCTGGGTGTTCCAGGGAACCGGCGTGGCGAGGACGCTGCCAGGAGCGGTGAGCGCGGCGCGAACGGCGCTGAGGCCCTGCGCGCTGGTCTGGCGGGTGCTGTACACGTCCAGGGTGGGTGTTCGGTACGAGTAGCCCACCCAGCCCAGGCCCGCTTCCACCGTTCGGCTAGCCTGCGCGGCGGTGACCGCGGGCGGATTGAGGTAGAGGGCGGTGCCGCCCGCGACCTCGGCGCTGCCCCGTACGCTGGCGGCAAAAGCGTTCCAGCCGTCTAGCCACTCCCCCTGCTCCCCCACCGCGTCGCGCTTGTAGTTCATCAGCACGTTCAGGTCGAGGAGGCCCTCGCGCATCCAGGTGGGCCAGTCCTGAAGCACGTCTTGGTAGGTCCGCGTCCTGCGGAAGGCCGCCAGATCGCCGGGCGCGGGCGGCGGCCCGTAGGTGATGGTGGCTGCGGTGACCCAGGCGCTGGGGCGCACGGCCTTGACCTCGAGGCTGATGCGGCGCACGAGCGCGGTGACCTGCTCGCGCTTCCAGGCCTGCCAGCGGGCATCGGTGGGGACCGGTGTGCCTTTGGTGCCGGTCTCGGCGCGGTAACGCGAGAGCGTCTTGGGATCGTAGCCCCAAGCCCCCCCGTCGGGGTAGCGGATACGGTCGAGCTGCACGCCGTCAACCGGATAATTCTTCACCAGGCTGACCACCGCCGCCACCATGTGCTCGGCGGCGGCGGGGATCGCCGGGTCAAGCCAGCCGTCTGCCCCCTCCAACCACGAGCCGTCCGGGCGGCGGTTCATCCATGAGGCGGCGCCCGCCGAAGGGCCATGCTGCCGAACGAGGTGGCGGGGGTCGGTGTTGGGCACGCGGGCATTCATGGCCCCGGTCACGCTGACCCAGGCGATCACCCGCATCCCCCGCGCGTGGGCCAGTCGGGTCACGATGGTGAGGGGGTCGAAGTTCTTCTCGAAGTCACGGTCGGTGATGGGAGGCAGGGTCGAGCGCAGGCACAGGCAGTCGCCGCGGCGCACCGCCTGCACAAAGAGGGTATTCACGCCCAGCGCGGCGGCGTCCTCCACCACCCGCGCCACCTGTTCGCGCGTCTTGAGACCCGGCCCAAAGGCGTCCACCCACAGGCCCCGCACGGTGCTGATGGGAGGAGGTGCGGGGGTCGCGGGCACCGGGTCCAGCGGGCTGGGCGGGACGGCCGGCACAGCAGTGGTCGCGGTCGCCACGGGGGCAAGCGCCAGAGCCAGCAACGGGGCAAGCAGGAGAGAAGTCTTCACGGTGCTAGGGGCAGGGTAGCGCAGGGGTGCGGCGAAGAGGTGAAGCCCCGCCCTGAGGGGAGTGGCGGAACCTAGGCCTCCGCCTCCTCCCCCTCGCCTTCTTCGGTCGCGGTGCTCGGCGGTGGGTTGCGGTTCTTGCCGATCTCGCGCACCCGGCCCGAAAAGCGGGTCTTGATCTCCTCGTACAGCGGATGGGCGCGAATGTCGCCGGGGCGGGTGGGGGCGGCGGCCTGGGGCTGGGTCGCCGGGCGAGGTGCGGGGGCTGGGCGGGCAGGCACGACGTCTGCAAAGGGCGCGTCCTCCAGCGTCGGCGGTGGCCCCTCCACGGCCCCGCCGATCTCGCCCCAGTCGGGTTCCTCGGTGATCGGCTCGGCCAGGTACAGCTCGCGGGACGTGCCGGGCGGCGGCTCAGCCGCGTGTTCCTCCTCCCAGGGCACGTCGGCGGGCTCCGCGAGGGGCGCGGGGGCCACGTCGTCCGGGCTGGGAGGGGGCGCGGGGCGCAGGGGGGCGGGCGGCGCGTCGAGGGTGGCGGTGCTCGCGCGGGCCTGAGGTTGGGTCTGCCCGGCGGCGGGTCGCTGCCTCGGCGCGGGCTCCAGCGGGGCAAAGGCCGGGCCGCGGGAGGCGCGGGGCCGCGGGGCCGGCTCGAAGGCGGGGATCTCAGGGGCGGCCTTTGTCTCCACCCGAACCGGGGCAGGCGCGGGACCAGCGGGGGCCGGTTCACTCCCCCCGTTCGGGCCGCGCTCGCCCAGGCTGACCCGGCGGTTTCCCTCCGGCGCGATCAGCTCGAAGGTGACGGGCCCGAAGACCTTGAGCACCAGCCCGGCCACCTCATCGAACTTGGCGGCGACCTGCTTGGCATGGAAGGTACTCTTCTCGTCGTAGGTCAGGCTCACGTAGCCGGGTTCGGCATGCATCCGGGCGGGCTTGAGAAAGGCCCGGAGTTGCATGGACGCCTGCCGGGTCACGTCCGCCCAGGTGCCGTGCGCGGGCGCAGGTGCCGGTGTCGGGGGCGGGGTCGCCGCGTCACGGGCAGGCGGCGCGCGCCGTGCTCCCGGTTCAAACGCCGGAACCTCGTTCGCGGGAGCCGCCCGGCCCCCACCCGCCCGCAGCTCCGCAAGCTCGCGCTCTACTCGGCTGAGGCGCTGCGTCAGGTCGGCGGGCACGCTCGCCGCTCCTCCCCCCGACTCGGCGGCCAAAAGCGCGTGGGTCAGCGCCAACTCGAGGCTAAGCCCATCCGCTGAGCGAGCAAAGCGCGCCTCCTGCTCGTCCAGCGCGGCCTGAAGCCTGAGCAGGCGGGGCACGTCCGCGCCCGAGAGCCGCTCGCCTTCCAACCCGAGCTCGGCGTGCAGGGCGTCCGCAAAGGCCGCGACCAGCCCCTCCACGATGGTCCGCGCCGCGAACCCCGCGCGGTACAGCTCGGCAGCGCCGGTGAGGGCGGTCCCCGCGTCGCCCAGCACCAGGGCCCCGGCGATGCCGCGCACGCGCTCGCCCGGCGGCAGCCCAAGCGCCTCTTCGACACCCGCCTTCGTCACCGCGGTGCCCGCCGCCAGCATCCGTTCCAGCAGGCTCTCGCCGTCGCGCATCGCCCCGTCGGCCAGACGCCCGATCAGGTGGAGCGCCTCGGGCTCGGCCATGACCCCCTCACGCTCGGCCAGCCCGGCCAACTTCCCGGCGATCTCTTCCGGCGTCAGGCGGCGGAACCGGTAGTGCTGGCAGCGGGAGAGGATGGTGGGAATGATCTTTTCCGGCTCGGTGGTCGCCAGGATAAAGATCACGTGCGGGGGCGGTTCCTCCAGCGTCTTCAGCAGGGCGTTAAAGGCCGCCCTCGACATCATGTGTGCCTCGTCGAGGATGTAGATCTTCTTGCCGCCGCGCATCGCCGCAAGAGCAACTTTCTCGCGCAGGTCGCGCACGTCGTCCACCGAGTTGTTGGAGGCCGCGTCGATCTCCAGCACGTCCGGGTGTGACCCCGCCCGTACCGCCAGGCACGACTCACACTCGCCGCAGGGCTGCGGACTGGGCCCGGTGCAGTTGGCGGTCATGGCGATCAGGCGAGCTGTTGTGGTCTTGCCTACCCCGCGCGGCCCGGAAAAGAGGTAGGCGTGGCCCACCCGTCCGGCCTCAAGCGCCGCTTTCAGCACGTCCTTCACGTGCTCCTGGCCGACCACCTGATCCCAGTTGATCGGGCGGGCGCGTTGGTAGAGGGCACTCATGGGCGTGCCTCCGGCGCGGTGCGTCGGACGCGGGCAGCGGTGCGCAGAACAAGAGCGGCGACGGGTCTACTCACCCCTGATCCCTGACCCCTGACCCCTAACCTCTTCACCCCCCCAGTCTACCGGCGGCACCGAGCACACGCGGTGAGGCAGGCACGGCGATTCCCCCCCTTTCCCCCCGTACACTTCGGGCATGCTCTCCCCCCTCTGGGCACTGGATTCCTGTTTCGTTATCTCCTATACTCAAGCGAGGTTGTTATGCTACTAGCAGAAATTATCAGCGTGGGAACGGAGCTGCTGCTCGGCGAGATCGTCGACAGCAACGCGGCCTTTCTCGCGCGAGAACTCGCGGCGCGCGGCGTCACGCTGCACCGCAAGAGCGTGCTAGGCGACAACCTGGAGCGGCTCGCCGAAGGCCTGCGCACGGCCCTGGGGCGTGCCGACCTGGTGATTCTGGGGGGCGGCCTGGGCCCCACGGACGACGACCTGACGCGCGAGGCGATCGCAGCGGTCCTTGGAGAGACGCCCCGGGAAGACCCCACGCTGCTCGCGTGGCTGGAGGGGCTGTATACGGCCCGGGGCCGCGTTATGCCGGAGGTCAACCGCAAGCAGGCGTGGCTGATTCCCTCGGCCCAGGCGCTGCCCAACCCCATCGGCACCGCGCCGGGCTGGTTCGTGCGCACGGAGGGCAAGACCATCGTGGCCCTCCCCGGCCCGCCGCGTGAGTTGCAGCGGATGTGGCGCGAACAGGTGCTCCCCCGCCTGCCGCAGCCCGACCACGCCCTCTTTGCCGTCACCCTCCACACCCAAGGCATCGGAGAAAGCAACGTCGCGGAGCTGCTGGGCGACCGAACCAAGAGCGCCAATCCCAGCGTGGCCACCTACGCGCGGCGAACGGGCGTGGACGTGCGGGTCGCCGCGAGCGCGCCCACCGCGAGCGAAGCGCGGGCGCTCGCCGCTCCTGTGCTGGAGACGGTGCGGCACATCCTGGCCCGCTGGACCTGGGGTGAAGACGGCGACACGCTCGCGGGAGCCGTGACCCAGGCCCTCGGCCGCCGTACGCTGGGCGTGATCGAGGCGGGGAGTGGCGGCGCTCTCTCGTTGCTGCTCGCCGACGAGCCGGGCTTTCTGGACGCCGCCGTGACGGTCGACCACGCCCGCCTGATCACCCTGGGCCTGACGCCCGTCACGCTGGGCAGCGTCGGCGTGGTCAGCGAGGCGGCCGCGCGGGAACTCGCGGCGGGAGCGCGGGAACATCTGAGTGCAGAGGTGGGCCTGGCCGTCGTGACGGCGACGGAGGGCGAGCAGGCCGGACAGGCTTTTGTGGCGCTGTCCGCCGAGGGGCTAGAGAACGCCGCCCACGTCAACTGGCCTGGTGACCCGGCCCAGATCCGCGAACGTGCCGCCGTAGCCGCCCTCGCCCTGGCGTACCGCACCCTGCGCCTGCCGCAGCTCGGTGAGACCGTGGGGCGCGCATGACCAGCAGCAGAAAGCCAGCCGTCCAGTCGCCTCAGGACCTGCGCGAGGCGCTCGCCACCGGTGACCGCTCACCCCGGACCCTTCGCCTCTTCTACGCGCTCAAGGTTCCGAGTGATGTGGCGACGGCCCTGGCGGCTGCTCAGCGCAACCTGCGCGGCAACTGGCGTCCCGTGCGCCCAGATCAGCTTCACATCACCCTCGCCTACCTGCCAGCCGTGCCGCCCGAACGGGTCGACGACCTCAAGCGGCTGGGCGCGGCCCTGACCCAGGACGTGCCGCCCCTACAGGTCCGGCTGCGCGGAACCGGCTACTTTCCAAACGAGGGAAGCCCGCGCGTCTGGTTCGTGAAGGCGGAGGCCCAGGGCCTGAGCGAGCTGGCGGGTGGCCTGCGCGCGGGCATTCACGCCCTGGGCCTGGACACGGATGACCTCCCCTTCAAGGCCCACGTCACCCTCGCGCGCAAAAAAGGCCCCGCGCCCCGTCTCTCTCCCCTCACCTTTGACCTGGGCTGGCGGGCAGGTCACGCTGCCCTGATTCGCAGCACCCTCCGTAAGACCGGCCCCATCTACGACACCCTCAGCACCTTCCGCTTCCGGGGAGATCCTCCACCCGCCACTTACCCTCCAGAGGAGACATCATGACCAAGGACACTTCTCCCGCCACGCCCGACAACAGCAAGGAACGCCTCAAGGCCATCGAGACGGCCATGAGCCAGATCGAAAAGCAGTTCGGCAAGGGCTCGATTATGCGCCTGGGCGCCGAGAGCAAGCTGGACGTGCAGGCCGTCTCGACCGGCAGCCTGAGCCTCGACCTGGCCCTTGGGGTGGGCGGCATTCCACGCGGGCGCATCACCGAGATCTACGGCCCCGAGTCAGGCGGCAAGACCACGTTGGCCCTCAGCGTGATCGCGCAGGCGCAGAAGGCGGGCGGAACATGCGCCTTTATCGATGCCGAACACGCCCTCGACCCGGTGTATGCCCGCTCTCTGGGCGTGAACACCGACGAACTCCTCGTCTCGCAGCCCGACAACGGTGAGCAGGCGCTGGAGATCATGGAGCTGCTGGTGCGCTCGGGCGCCATCGACGTGGTCGTTGTGGACTCTGTCGCGGCGCTGACCCCTCGCGCCGAGATCGAGGGCGAGATGGGCGACTCCCTCCCCGGCCTCCAAGCCCGCCTGATGTCGCAGGCCCTGCGCAAGCTGACGGCGATCCTCTCCAAGACGGGCACCGCCGCCATCTTCATCAACCAGGTCCGCGAGAAGATCGGCGTGATGTACGGCAACCCCGAGACGACCACCGGCGGGCGGGCGCTGAAGTTCTACGCCTCCGTGCGGCTCGATGTCCGCAAAATCGGCCAGCCCGTCAAGCTGGGCAACGACGCCGTGGGGAATACCGTCAAGGTCAAAACCGTGAAAAACAAGGTCGCGCCGCCCTTTAAAGAGGTCGAACTCACCCTGATGTACGGCAAGGGCTTTGACCAGCTCAGCGACCTGGTCACCCTCGCTTCCGAGATGGAGATCATCAAAAAGGCCGGTTCTTTCTACTCCTACGGGGACGAGCGCATCGGCCAGGGCAAGGAAAAAGCCATCGCCTACATCGCCGAGCGCCCCGAGCTGGAGCAGGAGATCCGCGAACGCGTGCTCGCCGCCATCAAGGAAGGCCGCGCGACCGAGGTGCCGGGCGTGGCGACGGTGCCGGCGGTGGCGGAGTGAGGCTGTAGAGAAAGCAGGAAAACAGAGAGCGCCCCCGCCCGGGAAGAGGTGGGGGCGTTTCCTGTTGGAGCGTGGAGAAATCGCGGTGTCCGCTTCGGCCACCGACAAGCAAGCCATGTTATCCTTGCTCTGGATAGGCCAAGCCAGGCCAGAAGGAGTCGGCCATGCGGACGATCAACCTGTATGACGCCAAGAATCAGTTCAGCAAGCTGGTGGACGCTGTTGAAGGTGGTGAGATCGTCGTCATTGCCCGGAACGGGAAACCTGCGGTCAAACTCGTGCCGCTGGACTATGGGGAACGCGGCGAGTGGAGCGGTGATGTACAGCGGTTTATGCGAGAGGGCGGGTATGATCCCGACGCCTTCGAGCTTGACCGCAGCGATGTACTGCCCGCGCCAGAGCGTGACCTGTTCTGATGCGTTACCTGCTGGATACCAACACCGTCAGTGACTTCTTCAAACGGCAACCCCAGGTCGTCGCGCGCTTTCAGAGGACTTCGCCCGCGTCGCTGGCCATCAGCACCGTCAGCGTCATGGAAGTCGAGTACGGCTTCGAACGCAAGCCCGCCGCCCGCGAGAAATTCGGTGAGGTCTGGGCGGCGCTGCTCGGTGACGTTCATGTGCTGCCCTATGATTCCCGGGACGCGGTACATACGGCCCGTCTGCGCGCACACCTGGCAGGCCTGGGCAAGCCGATGGGACCATTTGACCTGCAACTCGCCGGTGTCGCCCTCGCCCGCCACCTGACACTCGTCACCCACAACACCGCTGAATTCACACGTGTGCCCGCTTTACCTGTAGAGGACTGGTGGCAACCCTGACCTCTGACCCCCGCCATTTCCCCTACCCCCCGCCTCCACCTTTCGGCGGATGCCCCCGCCCCCGCTGGCGGCGCACACTGGGCGCACGCTTCGGATGGGGCCTCCGCACGGGAGCGCACCGCACAACCCGCCCGAACAAACATCCCCCACCCGAGTGAAGGTGGGGGATGGCTTGACCGCTCCTTACCGCCTGCGCACCCAAGCCCACGCCCCGGGCAGCAGCAGCGCCGCCAGGCCGATCTTGAGGCTGTCCCCGATCAGGAAGGGCGTCAGGCCCGCCGTCAGGAGTGCCTGCCCCTTCAGGCCGGTCACCAGGCTCAGCCAGGTCAGGCCAAAGGCGTAGATCACCACGCTGGCCGCCAGCATGGCGAGGGCCGCACCGAGGGGGCGGCGGTCCAGCGCGTACCGCTGCACCAGCCAGCCGACCAGGGCGGCGGCAACCACGTAGCTCAGCAGATAACCGCCCGTCGGCCCGGCGAATTTGGCCAGACCGGCGCTGCCGCCTGCAAAAACCGGAAGCCCCGCCGCCCCCGCGAGGAGGTAGGTGGTCATGCTTGCCGCGCCGCGCTTCCAGCCCAGGGCCGCACCGACCAGCAGCACGGCGAGTGTCTGGAGGGTGACGGGCACCGGCCTGAGGGGAATCTCGACCTGCGCCACAAGGGCGACGAGAGCCGCACCGCCCAGGATGAGCGCCAGGTCACGGGCGAGGCTGGGGGCAGGAGCGAGGGTGCGGGCGAGGGTGGGATGCGTGACTTGGGTCATGGGGTGTCCTCCTGTGGGGGGGGCGAAGGGGCAAGCGTGCCGACAAGCTGTACGTCACCCGCGTGGGCGGTGACGGTCGCGCCCTGCGGCGTGCGGATGAGGAGACTGCCGTGCGCATCGAGGTCGAGGGCGGTGCCGCTCAGGAGGCCGCGCGGGGTGGACACGCGAACCTCCCGCCCGAGGGTGACATTCGCCCCCCGCCATGCCGCCAGCACGTCGGCGGGCGGCGCCGCAAGCCAGCGTTCGAGTTCGGCCAGAATGCGGGCCAGCAGGGCGGCGCGGGTGAGGCCAGGCGAGAACTCCCACAGGAAAGCGGCTCCCTCCGGCGCGGCGCTCACGTTCACGCCGATGCCCAGGACGGCCCGCCGCGCCTCCTCACCGCGCAGATCCGCCTCCAGCAGGATGCCCGCGAGCTTGCGGCCATCGGGGGCAAGCAGGTCGTTGGGCCACTTCAGGCCTCCAACCCCACAGGCCGCGTGCAGGGCCACCCCCGCTGCGAGCGGCAGCAGGGCGAGGTCAGGCAAAGGCAACGGCCCGTGCAGCAGCACGCTCAAGACCAGGGAGCCGTGCGGAGTGTTCCACGTTCGCCCACGCCGTCCGCGTCCGGCCGTCTGCCGTTCCGCAACCACCACCGCGCCGTGTGGGGCCGGACGGTGCGGGTCATCGGCCCAGGCGCGCGCCTCGTCCTGGGTGCTGCCCACCGTGCCGCAATAGCGCAGCGCCCGCCCAAAGGTGCCCGTGACCGGCACGAGGTGCGGAGCGGGCGTTCCCGGCGCAAGCGCGTACCCGCCCCGCGTGATCACGACCGGCACCCCGTCTTCGGCCAGACGCCGCGCCAGGGTATTCACCGTCACGCGGCCCACTCCGAGCTGGGCGCCGAGGGCGTCTCCGGACTGGGGGACCTCGGTCAGCAGCGGAAGCAGGCGGGCGGGCACGTTCAGTAGTTGTAGTGGATTTGCTGAACGAATGCAATGAACTGGGTCCAAAGGCCAGGCGGCAAGCGGCGCCCTTTCCCCAGCCCAACCGTAAGCCCCACGTCAGCCGCCCATCCGCGCGTTTGCTATCTTCATGCCATGACGATGGTGCGGCAAACGCGGCAGCGGCAGGCCGTGATCGAGGTGCTTCGCGAGTCGCGCGAGCATCCGGATGCGGCGTGGATTCATAGCCGGGTGCGTGAGCTGCTGCCCAGCGTGAGCCTGGGGACGGTGTACCGCACGCTGGACGCGCTTGTACGTGACGGCGTGGTGGTGACCATCGAGCGGGCCGGTCAGGCCACCCGCTACGACTACAAACGGGCGGGCGAGGATCATCACCACGCGGTCTGCCGGAGCTGCGGGGCCATTTTTGACGTGGAGGCCGGGATGCTGCCCACCCTTCCGGCGGCGGCCCTGCCTCCCGGCTTTCAGGTCACCGACGTGCGCCTAGAATTCATGGGGATCTGCCCAGAGTGCGCGGCGCAGGGGGAGGCGGCAGGCTGAGGGCGCCCGTTTTGTCCTGCCCCGGCTGCGCTAGCCTGCGCCCATGACCGCACCCGGCTCCGCTGCCCGCCGCCCTTCGCTGCTGCTGCTCTTTCTGCTGGGCTGGGGTGCGGGCGCGCTGCTTGTTGTGCTGGTGCGGGCGCTGGGCACGGCGCTGCTCACCGATCCCTGTCGGGGGCGCACCACGCTGGCCCTGCTCACGCCGCTGCTGCTGGGGCCGGGGGGGCTGGCCCTCACCACGACGAACTGGGGCCGGCCCCGGGTCGCCGCCCTGGGCCTAGGGCTGGTGGTCGCGTCCTTTCTTCCGGCGCTCGCCGTGGGCGTGCGGGAGATCGGGGTGCTGCGCGCAACCGGCTGTGCGGGCGGCTACGTGGTGATCGCTCCCGCGGGCGGGCGCTCGGTGAGCGAGGTGGAGATTCCCGTGGGAGGCTCGCTCGACCTCACGGTACGGGTGGGCGGGTATACGCCGCAGTCAAATCCGGGAACCTTTGCCCTGCGGGCAGAGAGTGGGGTGCCGGGAATCCGGGTGTCCTTGCCGCAGCCCAGCGCTCCGGCGGGTCAGGCGGTGCCGCTGCGGGTGACGGTGGCTCCCGGCACGCCGCTCAATGCCTACACCGTGGCGGTGCAGGGGGTACAGGAGCGGGAGGGCCGCACCTTTGCGGCCACGGGCACCCTGACGGTCAACGTCCGGCCCTGACGCAGGCCCCTTCAGCGCCCCCGCGTCCACCCGTACGCCCGTATCGCGTCCACCGCAAACCAGACGGCCACCGCACCCCACAGCAGGGCTGCAAGCCAGTTTCCGGCCTGGCCGTACCGAAAGGCAGGAACGGCACACAGCACGGCAAGCACGAGGCTGAGCACCAGGATGACGCGGGGAGGAACGCGGCGACCGAACATGTGCCCAGGGTAGCCGGTGAGCTCTGGCGGATTCCTGACCGTTCCCCCCCACCCGGCGTGGCAGGATGCACCGAGGATGCCGGACTTTGACGTTGCAGTGATGGGCGCGGGGCATAACGCGCTGGTGACGGCGGCCTATGCGGCCCGCGCGGGGCTGCGGGTCGGCGTGTTCGAGCGGCGGCACCTTGTGGGCGGGGCGGTCAGCACCGAGGAGCTCGTGCCGGGCTACCGCTTCGACTACGGCGGCAGCGCCCACATCCTGATTCGGATGACACCCGTCGTGCAGGAATTGGAACTCACCCGCTACGGCCTGCACTACCTGGACGTGGACCCCATGTTCCACGCCTCGGACGGGGAGACGCCCTGGTTCGTGTGGCGCGACGCCGAGCGTACCGCGCGGGAACTGGACGCCCTCTTTCCCGGGGAGGGCGAGGCGTACCGCCGGTTTCTGGAGGACTGGACGCCCTTCGCGCGCAGCGTGGCCGAGCTCTTTAACTCGGCCCCCGGTCCGCTGGAGCTGGGCAGGATGGTCACGCGGGGCGGCGGCGGGCGCGACTGGCAGGCGCAACTGCCCCGCATCCTGCGCCCCTATGGGGACGTGGCGCGCGAATACTTTCGCGAGGAGCGGGTGCGGGCCCCTTTGGTCTGGATGGCGGCACAGAGTGGCCCGCCCCCCAGTGACCCCCTCAGCGCGCCCTTTTTGCTGTGGCATCCCCTCTATCACGTGGGCGGCGTCGCTCGGCCCAAGGGGGGCAGCGGGGGGCTCACGCGGGCGCTGCGCCGCGCCATCGAGGCGGAGGGCGGCGAGGTCTTTGTGAACGCGCCCGTGAAACGCATCCTGGTGAAGGGGGGGAAGGCGCAGGGCATCGCGCTGGAGAGCGGCGAGACGTACACCGCCCGTGCGGTTGTGTCCGGCACCCACGTCCTCAGCACGGCGGCAGCCCTTTCGCCCGAGCACGTGCCGAAGGCCGCCCGGGAGGTGCGGGTCGGCAACGGTTTTGGGATGATCCTGCGCCTGGCCCTGAGCGAGCGAGTGCGCTACCGCCGACACACCGAGCCGGAAAGCCGAGTCGGGCTGGGCCTCCTGATTCGCAACGAGCGGCAGCTGCTGCGGGGGTATGGGGAGTACCTGGCGGGTGAACCTACCCGCGATCCGCCCCTGGTCGCCATGAGCTTTTCGGCGGTGGATGACAGCCTCGCTCCTCCCGGCGGAGAGGTGCTGTGGCTGTGGGCCCAGTATTTCCCCTACGAATTGGCTGCGGGGAACTGGGAGACGAGACGGGACGAGGCACGCGAGAACATCCTGCGCGCGTTCGAGCACTACGCGCCCGGCACGCGAGAGAAGATCGTGGGCGAACTGGTGCAAACGCCCCACTGGCTGGAGGCGAACCTGGGCCTGTACCGCGGCAACGTGATGCACCTGGAGATGAGCCTAGACCAGATGTTTGCCTTCCGGCCGTGGCTGGGAGCCGGGCACTACCGCTGGCCGGGCGTCAAGGGCCTCTACCTCACGGGGGCAAGCACCCATCCCGGCGGCGGCATCATGGGCGCGTCGGGCCGGAATGCGGCGCGGGTGCTGCTGCGAGACCTCACGCGGCGGGGGTGGCGGTGAGGCCCAAGAACCAGGAGCCCCGGGGCGCCGGTTTTTCTGCGTCCTTTGCTCTGCGTTCCCGGCGCTCCGCGCTGATCGCCCTTGGCGCCGCATTCCTGGGGGCCGGGCTGGTGCGCCAGGGGAGCGCGGGCGGCTGGCTCCTGATCGCGCTGGGGTTGCCACTCTCCCTGGTCCTGGCCCTAGCGGGGGACACGCTGGGGGGCGACTTCCGCGGGGCGCTACGGGCCCGGGGCCTGGCCCTCATGGGGCAGATGCGCCCCTGGCTGTGGCTCACGGCGCTGTACGCAGCGCTCAAAATCCCGGTGCCCCTCTGGCCGGACGCCTTTCCGGCGCTTGCCCTGCTGAGCACCGGAGCGCTCTTTCTCGCGGCGCTTGCCTACGCCTGGGAACAAGCGGGGGCACGCCAAGCGCTGCGGCTGGCCGCTCTGTCCTTTTTCGCAGGCCTGGGCGTGGAGCTGCTGGGGAGCCGGACAGGCTTCCCGTTCGGGGCGTACTCCTACGCGACCTCGCCCGCGCCGACCCTGTTGGGCGTGCCGCTGATCGTACCGCTGGGGTGGTTCGCCCTGACGCTGGCCGCGGCGCTGCTCGCGGGGGGCGGGCGTGGCTGGCGGGCCTGCTGCTGGTGGCCTGGGACGTGGGCCTGGAACCCCTGATGACCGCCGAAGGCTACTGGCGCTGGCAGGATCCCGCGCCCGTGTGGGCAGGAGCACCCTGGCCCAACTTCCTGGGGTGGTGGGCGGTGGGAACGGGCCTGAGCTGGGCCTACGCGCGCGTCGCGCCGGAAATGTTCGGGGTGGGGGCGCGGGGCGCAGCCCGTCCCGTTCTCCTGGAGGAGACCGCCCCCTCCCGCCTCAGCTTCGCCGTGGCGTACCCGCTGGAGACGTTCTTCCTGCCGGGTGGGCTGCTGCTGCTGGGCCGCGCCCGTGAGGCAGCCGTGACGCTCGCGGCGATGCTGGCGGCCTTTGTCCTGGCCCGCGCCCGACGGAGGCGCGCGTGAGTGCCCCTGATCCCGCTGCGGCTCTGCTGCGCGCCACCATCCGCCGCAGCGTTCGCCGTGGGCTGGGCGGCGTGTGGCTGCGCGGGCCTTTGCCGCCAGCCGGGGCGGTGCTGGCCCCCAACCACCACACCTGGTGGGACGGCTACGTCCTGGGCGAGGTCGCGTGGACGATGGGCGCCGAGTTCCGGGTGCTGATGACGGGGCAGCAGCTGGCCCGTTTCCCCTTCCTGCGGCGGGTTGGGGCGCTGGGAGCGGCAGAGCTGCGGGCCGCCGTGCGTGCGGCGCGGTCCGGTGCGTGGGTGGTCGTCTTTCCCGAGGGGGCCATCTTCCCTGCCGGGCCACTGCACGCGCTCCACCCCGGGGCAGGCTGGCTCGCGCGGCGGGCGAACGTTCCCCTGATTCCGGTCGCCCTGCGGGTGGTGCTCCGGGGCGGGCAGTTTCCAGAAGCGTATGTGCGCTGTGGACGGGCGACCGAGCCCACCCGGCTGCGGGAAGCTCTGGCGCGGGAGCTCGCGGTGCTGGATACGGAACTCTCGGCCAGCGATCCACACAGCCCCCTCGCCGGGTACCTGCGGGTGACCGGGGGCCGGACCAGCGACGCCGAGCGCCTCCACCTGCCGGGCCGCCTGCTCGCTCGCCTCACGGGGGACCGGCCATGACCCTCGCCCGCGCCTACCAAAGAGCACTGGGCACCTTTTTTGGCTACAAGGCGGCCACGCTGCTGGTCAATGCGCTGACCTTTCCCCGCCTGCGGCCCCGGCCCCTGCCGTCCGCCCGCCCCAGCGTCTCGCTGCTGGTGCCCGCGCGCAATGAGGCGCACAACCTGCCCGAGCTGCTCCCCGGCCTGCTCGCGCAGGGCGCGGACGAGGTGCTGGTGCTTGACGACGGCAGCACCGATGGGACGGCGGAGGTGGCCCGCCGCCTGGGCGCGCGCGTGCTTACCGGCGCGCCGTTGCCGCCCGGTTGGCACGGCAAGCCCTGGGCCTGTCAGCAGCTCGGGCAGGTGGCCCGGGGGGAGGTGCTGATCTTTACAGACGCGGACGTTCTCTGGCACCCCGGAGCACTGGGCGCTGTGCTGCACGAACTCGCGCGCGCAGGCGCGGACCTGCTGAGCGTGTACCCGCGCCAGCACAACGTGACCCCCGGCGAGCGGCTGCTCACGCCGCTGGTCGACGCCGTGCTGCTGACCTTTCTGCCCGCGCCGCTGCTGCGGTTTCCGCACCACACCGCTGCGGCGGCCAACGGGCAGGTCATGGCGTTCCGGCGCGAGGCCTACACGCGGGTGGGGGGACACGCCCTTGTTCGGGCCGAACTCCTCGAGGACGTGCTGTTCGCCCAGCGCCTCAAGGCGCGGGGAGGGCGACTCGCCCTCGCCCTGGGGCAAAGCTGCCTGGGCGTGCGAATGTACCGCAGCTACCCGGCCTCGGTGGCGGGCTTCGGCAAAAACGCGGGGGCCGTGCACGGCGGCTCCCGGCTGGTGCTCGTTCTCTCCGCCGCCTGGCACCTGGCGGCCTACAGCCTGCCGTGGCTGCTGCCCGGGCGCAGGCGTGGCGTGTGGGCCCTGCGTGCAGCGGGCCTGCTGGAACGCGCCCTGGTGAATCTTCTGACGGGTCGCCGCGCGCCCGCCGACCTGGCCGAAGGGCTGCTGGGACCCGTCACGCCGCTGCTGGCGCTTCCGGTGTACTGGCGCGCCCTGCGGCGCCGGGTGACGTGGAAGGGCCGAGCGTACCGGCAGGGAGAACCCCTTTAGCCGTATCCGCCCTGCTCTGCCGCCAGCCGCTGGGGCTCGGCCTCTGGGGGAAAGCGGTCCTCCGCGAGGTCCGTCAGGTCCATGCCTCGCAGCTCCGGCGCGAGATACGCCGTCACGGCCACCACCAGCAGGGTCACGATGCCGCCCACCCACACACTGCGGGCCGTGCCCAACCAGCTTGCCGCCAACCCACTCTCCAAGGCACCGAGCTCGTTGCTGGCCCCGATGAACATGCTGCTCACGGCACTCACCCGCCCGCGCATGTGGTCGGGAGCCTTGAGGCGCAGGGTGGCTTTGCGAATCACCATGCTGATGCCGTCAAAAAGCCCGGCCAGCACAAGGGCCGCCACGCTGAGGAAGAAGTTGCGCGAGAGCCCAAACACCACCATGCATACCCCGAAGCCCGCCACCGCCAGGAGCAGGGTGCGCCCTGCGCCGCGACCCGGCGGGCGGCGGGTGGCATACAGCATCACGCCCAGCGCCCCGATGCTGGGCGCCGCGACAAGCACGCCCAGGCCCTGCGGCCCCACCCGCAGGATATCGGCGGCAAACACCGGCAGCAACGCCACCGCGCCGCCAAACAGCACGCTGAACAGGTCCAGCGCCATGCTGCCCACGAGAACCTGCCGCTGCAGCACAAAGGCCAGGCCTGCCTTCACGCTCTGCCATACGGGCTCGCCGGGTGTCCAGGCGGGACGCGGCTTGGGCCTGACCCAGGCGAGGCAACCCAGGGCCAGGGCATACAGCACGGCAGCAAAGGCGTAGGCCCCCCCAGCCCCAGTCGCCGCGTACAACCCGCCCCCCAGCGCGGGGCCGATGATCGCCGCCGCCTGCCACGCGCTCGACTGCCAGGCCGAGGCGCGCAGCAGCAGCTCGCGCGGGACGACCTGCGCCTCAAGGGCAGGCAGCGCCGGTTCCGAAAAACCGCGCGCGGTGCCCAACGCAAAGACCAGGGCCAAGAGGGGCCAGGCACCCCACCGAGGGGCGTGCGGCGCGTACAGAAAGAACAGGGCCGCGCAAGCCACCTCCACGCCGGTCGTGACCAGCAGGATACGGCGGCGGTCGTTGCGGTCAGCCACCACGCCCCCCAAGAGCGCGAGGCTGAGGGCCGGAATCGCCTCCACAAGGCCCAATAGGCCCAGGGTGAGGGGATGTCGGGTGAGCTGGTAGAGCTGATAGGCGACCGTCAGCGCGACCGCGCGCCCTGCCAGCGTGCTGCACACGGTGGCCAGGAGCATGGCGCGGAACTCGGGGAGTCTCAGGACGGCGCGGCTGGAAGCGGCGGAGGCAGCGTCGGGCACGTGCGGAGTGTAGGCGAGTGGCGGTCCGCCTGGAACAAGGGTTCGCCGCGCACTATCCTGGGCGACGTGAGCCGCCGCACGCCGCAGCACGTCGCCGTGATCGGCGCAGGCTTTGCGGGGCTGGCAGCCGCCCTGCGCCTGGCCCGAGCGGGAGCACGCGTGACCGTGCTCGATCAGCTGGAGCGGCCCGGAGGCAAGGCAGCGCTGGGCTACACCGACTTTTCCAGCGGCCCGACCGTCGTCACCCTGCCACAGGTGTTCCGAGCGCTGCACACGCGGGTGCAGCTACCCCTGCCCACCCTGGAGGCCGCGCGGCCCACCACCACCTACCACGACCCGGGGGGCCGCACCTTTGCCCCGGAAGCGCTCCACGTCGCCGGAAGCCTTGATTCCACCCTCGCGCAGCTCTCCCGCCGGGAGGCCCGTGACTACGCCCGCCTGCTCGCCGCTGCCCGGCGCCTGTATCTGGACGCTGCGCCCACCTTCCTGTTTCGCCCGCCGCCTGGTCCCGCTCCGCTCGCCCGCTACGCCCTGACGCGGGGCCTGCGGGCAGCTCCCTGGGCCAGCCTCGCGCGGTACGTGCAGAGCGGTCCCTTCCTGACCCCCTTCTGGCTGCGCTTCGCCACCTATCTGGGAGCGGACCCCTACCGCGCGCCCGCGGTGCTGCACAACGTCGCCTGGGTGGAACTGGGCTACGGGGTGTGGCATCTGGAAGGCGGGCTGGGCGCCCTCGCCGAGCGGCTGCGCGGGCAAGCCGAAGCGTTGGGCGTGCGCTTTGAGTTCGGAACGCAGGTGCAGCACCTGATCACCCACGGGGGCCGGGTGCTGGGCGCCCACACGAACCGCGGCGCCTTTGCCGCCGATGCCTGGGTCAGCGCCGCTGACCGTGCCCTCACCCGCCGCTGGCTGGGCCTGCCTCCGGACCCGGGTCCCCGCAGCATCAGCGGTTTTGCGCTGCAACTTCGCCTGCGCGCGAACCAGGGCCGCGCCCACCACATCTTTTGGCCCGCCGAGTACGCGCGGGAGTGGCGGGACATCCGCGCCGGGCGCCTGCCCGCTGACCCTACCCTGTACCTGCATCTGGACGGCGACCGCGCTTTCCTGCTGGTGAACGCGCCGCCCCTTCCGGACGTGACCAGCGCACCGCGGGAATACGGGGCCTGGCTGCTGGGCCAGCTCCAGGCCCGCTTCCCCCTGGAGGTGCAGGAATGGCGGCCTCTCTCCCCCGCTGACTACGCCCGCACCGGCGCGGCAGGAGCGCTCTATGGCCGCGCACCCCACGGGCTGACAGGCAGCTTGCGCCCCGGCTGGACGCTCCCGACCGCCCGCAACCTCGTGCAGGTGGGCGGCACGGTCCATCCCGGCGGAGGCGTGCCCCTCTCGCTGCTGAGCGGCTGGAACGGGGCGGGCACCCTGCTTGGTCTCCCCTATGACCCCCTCGGCGGCTTCGAGGTGCCGGGCGAGGGGGAAGTGTGGCGCGGGGAACCGCCCATGGCTCCAGCCGCCGAGTTTTTACGTTATTAGCATAAAAAGTGCTATCATATTCGCATGAAGACCCTGCCTGTGACCCTCGAATTCGGGACGCAGCGCCTGCCCGCGAGCGCGGATGGGCGGCTGCACGCCGGGACAGCACTGGCGGCCCTCGGTCTGCCGCTGCCCGAAGACTGGACCGCTTTTGCCCATGAACACGACCTGCACAGCCCGGAGCGTGACTTCGGCCTGGGGCCGGAGCCGACGCTGGACCCGCTGGAGTTTGCCCGCCTGGCCTTTGCCCTGGACACCCCCGAGGCGCGGCGCTGGCGCAAGCGGGCCCAGACGCTGCTGGCCCGCGCCCTGGTGGGGGACGTGCGCCTGGCCGCCCAAATCGCCGAACGAAACGCCGACCCCGAAGCGCGGCGCTGGTTGGCGGCTCGCCTGGACAGCACCGGGGCCCGCCGCGAGCTGATGAGCACGGTGGCGCGGCATGGCGGCGAGGGGCCGGTGTACGGCCAGCTTGGTTCCATCAGCAACCGCAGCGTGCTGGGCACCGACAGTGCCACCATCCGCCGTGAGCGCGGCGTCAAACAAACCCGCGACGGCCTGCGAACCGAGGAGCTGCTGCGCCTGGCCTATCTGGACACCGCAACCGCCCGCGCCATCGAGGAACAGGGGGCGCGGGGCAACGCCGCCATTCTGAGGCTGCACGAGGCGGTCGCTCGGCGCGAGCGGGCGCTGTGGGAGAACCGAGCACAGGCGAGCTGAGCCGAAGCGGCCCCGGTCACCTCCAGCGCAATCCTCACTTCTCCCCGCTAGAATGCCGCGCGTGCCCTGGACGCTGACCCGTTTCGTGCTGCGCGAGGTGCTGCGCTGGTACGCGGCGGGCCTCGCGCTCTTTTTAATTCTGCAACTCGTGGACGCCCTCAGCACCACGGCAGGCGCGCTGCTCACCTACCACGCGTCCCCTGCCGAGGCCCTCGCGGTCTTTGGGGCACTCGCACCGAATGTGCTTAACCGCGCTCTGGTGCTGGCGGTACCGTTTGCGGTGCTGCTCGCCTTTGGACGAATGCAGGGAGACAGCGAGGTCAAGGCCGTGCTGGCGGCGGGCGTTCGGCCGCTCAGCCTGGTGTGGCCGCTGGCCCTGCCCTTCGCGCTGGTCGGGGTGCTGGCCTTTGTGAATGCCGGGTACCTCGTGCCCAGTGGGCTTGAGCGCTGGGAGCCAACCTGGCGGCGCATCTTTAACCAGACGCCGCCGCCCCCCAGCCAGGAAAACTACACCTTCGCGCCCCCCGGAGCGCTCTTCTATGCGGGCCGGGTGACGAATGTCACAGGCGGTGACGTGGCCCAGCTCGAAGGCGTGCTGATCGAGCGCGGCGGCGAGACGATCACCGCGCAAACGGGGCTGTGGGACACGCGGCAGCACACCTGGACCGTAACCCATGCCTGGGTGACCCGCCCCGGCGAAGACCCCCGCCTGGTGAGCACACCCCTGGTGTTTTCGCAGACCGATACCCTGAGGCCCCCGCAGCGCCCCGCCGAACAGGTCAGCACGCCGCGGCTGCGCGAGCGGCTGGCCGCTGGCCTGGGAACTCCGGAGGAACGCCGCGCGGACACCTTTGAGCTTGTGCGGCGCGGAGCCGATCCCCTTACGCCAGTCGTGTTTGCGCTTGCCGCGGGGGCGCTGGGGCTGGGGCTCCGCAACCGGGCCGCGGGCTTTGCCGCGGTGGTGGTGTTTTTGGTGGCTTTTTACGTGCTGTGGGTGAGTGTGCCGCAACTGGCGCGCGTGGGTGCGCTGGCTCCGGCACTGGCCGCCTGGCTGCCCAACCTGGTGTTCCTGCTTGTCGCGGCGGGGCTGGCCTGGAGGCTGCGGTGAGGGGCCCCAGGTGAAGCGCTTCGAGCGGTACGTCCTCGCGGAAATCCTGCCGCCGCTGGTGGCCGCGCTGGTCGTGGTGATTGTCCTGCTGCTGCTCGCCCTGCTGGAAGCGGTCATCGCGCCGCTGCTGGCCAAGGGAGCCGATCCCCTGCTGCTGGCCCGGTTGGTGGCGCTCAATGTTCCAGAGGCCGTCGCGCAGGCGCTCCCCATCGCGCTGATGTTCGCCGCGCTGCTGGGCTTGTCCCGCTTGGCCGCCGACTCGGAGATCAAGGCCGCGCTGGCCAGCGGGGTGCCCGCCGCGCGCCTCTTCCGGCCGGTGCTGCTGCTCGCCGCAGCCGTCACCCTCATGTCCTTTGCCCTGAGCGAGCTGCTCGTGACCCGCGCCAAGGTGCAGGTGCAGAGCGTGCAGCGCGAGATCGTGCTCGATAACCCCCGCGTGATCGGCTTGGGCGAGCCGGGAGGAACAGGCCTGGTGCTGCGCGACGCGCTGAACCGAGCGATCAGCGTCGGGGAGGTGCGGCCGGGGGGCGAGCTGCGTGACCTGCGCATCGTCAGCATGCAGGCGGGCCTGCCCCCCCGCGAGGTGATCACCGCCCGCCGCGGACGCCTGAAGCCCGGCAGCAACCTGCTGGAACTGGAGGACGGCCAGCGCGTCACCTTTCAAGACGCTCGGCCCGTCACGGTCCTGACCTTTCAGCGCGGCACCCTGCCCGTACAGGACGTGCAGGCCAGCTTCGAGGGGGGGGACGCCACCCTCAAGCCCATCTACCTGCCCCTCTCCGAGCTGCTGGCCCGCACGCAGACCTACCGCGCGCAGAAGGTGCACGCTCCGGCCGACTTCACGGCCCTCCACCGCAAGTTCGCCGAGCCGCTCGCAGCCCTCGCGCTGGCCTTTTTCGTGGTGAGCCTCGCCGTGTTCGCCTTCCGCAGCGGACAGAACCTGGGCCTGGTCTGGGCGCTGCTGCTGTCGTTCGCGTACTACGCCACCTGGAGCGTCTTTAAGGTGATGGGCGAAAACGGCGCCATGCCCCCGGTGCTTGCCGCCTATGCGCCGGACCTGCTCGCGGTGCTGGCGGGGTTGGGGCTGCTGTGGCTGGCGGGAAGAAGGTGAGCGCTCTCCTCTGCCTCCCCTTCCTACGACCTTCCCTGCGTCGCCTGAATCGCCGTCAGCGCGATCGTATACACGATGTCGTCCACAAGTGCCCCGCGTGAGAGGTCGTTGACGGGTTTCCTGAGACCCTGGAGCATCGGGCCGATGGCGACCACGCCCGCTGCCCGCTGCACCGCCTTGTAGGTGGTGTTGCCGGTGTTGAGGTCGGGGAAGATAAAGACGGTCGCACGCCCCGCGACCGGGCTATTCGGCGCTTTCTGCCGGCCCACGCTGAGGACGCTGGCCGCGTCGTACTGGAGGGGGCCATCAACCAGAAGATCGGGGCGGCGTTCGCGCACCAGGCGCGTAGCGACCCGCACTTTTTCCACGTCCTCGCCCGCGCCGCTCTCCCCCGTCGAGTAGCTCAGCATGGCGACGCGCGGCGTGATGCCAAAAGCCCGCGCGCTGTCTGCCGACTGAATGGCGATGTCGGCAAGCTCTTCCGCGTTGGGGTTGGGGTTGATCGCTGCGTCACCGTACACCAGAACCTGTTCGGGCATCAGCATGAAGAAGATGGAGGAGACAAGCCGCACGCCGGGCGCCGTCTTGATGAGTTGCAGGGCGGGGCGCACCGTGTTCGCGGTGGTGTGCACGGCCCCCGACACCAGTCCGTCCACCTCATCAAGCGCAAGCATCATGGTGCCCAGAACGACGTTGTCTTCCAGTTGTGCCTCGGCCTGGGGAGGCGTCAGGCCCTTACTCCTGCGCAGTTCGACCATGGGCGCAACGTAGTTCGCCCGCACGGTGTCTGGGTCAAGGATTTCTAGCTCCTCCGGCAGCGTCAGGCCCTGGCTTTCCGCGACTTGGCGCACCTTTTCAGGGGGGGCGAGCAGCACGGGCCGGGCGATGCCCTTTTCTACGCAGCGAATGGCGGCGCGCACGGTGCGCGGCTCGTCTCCTTCCGGCAGCACAATCCGCTTGTTGGCGGCGCGGGCCTTTTGAATGAGCTCGTAGCGAAAGGCGCTGGGCGGCAGACGGCGTTCGCCCTCCGGCTGCGGCGTTCGCAGGCGCGCTCCCAGCGGCACGGTGTCGAGCCGGTCGGCGATGAAGTCGATGGTGCGTTCCATGCGTTCGAGGTCGTCGTGGGGGACACGCGCGTCCATTCGTGAGAGACGCGAGGCCGTGCCGTACGAGTTCGTCTCGACCCGCAGCACGGGCAGGGTGCTGGTGAGGGCGGCGCGGCAGAGCCGCTCGATGGCGGGCTCGGGCGCGCTGCCCGACGTGAACAGGAGTCCTGCCAGCGGCACCCCGCTGAGGTGCGAGAGGGCCGCCGCCATCACCACGTCCTCACGGTCACCGGGCGTCACGACCAACGCGCCCGAGGTGAAGAGATCAGCCATCTTGGGCACGCTGCGGGCCGTCACCACCGTGCTGGTGACGCGGCGCAGCCCCGCCTCGCCCTCATGAAGCACCTCCGCCTCCAGATAACGGGCCACGTCCAGCGTGCGGGGCGCGCTCAGCGCGGGGGCCTGTGCGATCACGCCCAGCAGCGGGAGTTCACCACTCGCCAGGACGCGGCTGCGCGCCCGCAGCTCGGCGAGCAGGCCCCCAAAATCGAGGTCGCGTGGGGCGAAATTGAGCACGTACCCCGCCAGACCCGAGCCGTCAGAGCGGCGGTACGCCTGCGCGGCGATCTCCAGCTCGTCCGCGAGCGCGCCCGGCGTGACCCCGGCCAGGCTGGAGACCAGCACCACGTCCGCCTCCAGGTTGCGGGCCAGGCTGGCGTTCAGCGCAGCGGCGTAGTTGTTGCGCTCGTTCAGCGCGAGGCCCTCGGCGATCAGCACGTCCGCGCCGCTCGTCAAGGCTTGGCGCGCGAGGGCCACCACGCCCTCCATCAGGTCTTCTTCCTGGCCGAGGCTGAGCTGCTCCTCGGCCTGCGCGAGGGGAATGGGGTCCGGCGTGACCGCGTGTGCCAGGGTACGCGCGAAATGCACCGAGTCATCCGGCGCGGCCTCGTGCGTCTGAGCGATCGGCTTGAGAAAAGCCACCTTGAGGCCCTGGCGCTCCAGCGCGCGCAGGAGGCCGAGGGCCGTGCTCGAAAGACCCACACCGTTGCGGGTCGGGGCGACAAAGAGGGTTTTCATGGGCGGGCTCCTTCAGGGGGGTGCTGGCGGATGGCGGCTTTGGCCGTAGGCTTGGCCTTTTCCACGCTACAGGTCACCGACCACCAGCCGCTGTGTCTCGCGCGCGATCATCCGTTCCTCGTTCGTGTTGACCACCAGCGCGGGTGTTCCCTCCGGTAGGGTGATTCGGCCCCCCTGCCCGCGCACGGCCCGCGCATTGGCCGCCGCGTCGGGGCGAAAGCCCAGCAGTTCCAGGCGAGCGAGGGTCGCGGCGCGAACCGTGGCGCTGTTCTCGCCGATGCCGCCCGTAAAGACCAGGGCGTCCAGGCGGCCAAGAGCCACGGCCATTCCGGCAACGGTCTTGGCCAGACGGTAGACGAAGATCTCCACGGCCAGCCGAGCGCGTTCGTCCCCGGCCGCGGCCGCGGCCTCCAGTTCGCGCATGTCGTTGGTCAGGCCGGAGAGCCCCAAGAGGCCACTGTGGCGGTTGAGGTCCGCCGTGATCTCGCCCAGGCTCAGCCCTGCCTCCCGCGCGAGGTAATCGTGAAGGCCGGGGTCTACGTCGCCGCTGCGGGTGCCCATCACCAGGCCCTCCAGCGGCGTGAGCCCCATGCTCGTGTCCACGCTGCGCCCGCCCGCGATGGCGGTGACGCTGCACCCATTCCCCAGGTGCGCGGTCACGAGGTGGAGCTCGGAGAGGTCGCGGCCCAGCAGCCTCGCCGCCTCGCCCGCCACAAAGGCGTGGCTGATGCCGTGAAAGCCGTAGCGCCGTACACCATGCTCGTGGTACCACGCGGGCGGCACGGCGTAGCGGTAGGCGACCTCCGGCATGGTCTGGTGAAAGGCCGTGTCGAACACCGCGACGTGAGGAAGATCAGGAAAAGCAGCCCGCGCCGCCTCGATCCCGGCCACATTGGCGGGGTTATGCAGCGGCGCGAGGGGCACGCAGGCCCGGATCACCTCCAGCACCTCGGGCGTGATCAGGGCCGGGGCGCTGAAGCGGGCCCCCCCGTGCACGACCCGGTGCCCGACCGCTCCCACGTCTCGCCGCGCACCCAGGCGGTCGAGTTCGGCGAGCAGCACACCAAAGGCTTCCGGGTAGCTGCCGCGCGGCAGCGGGACCGTCACCCGCTCCCCGGGGCGGTCCACCCGCACCGCCGCCGCCTCCGAGCCCAGCCGCTCCGCGAGGCCGGAGAGCCGCACCTCACCCGAGGTGGGACGGAGCAGCGCAAACTTCACGCTGCTCGACCCGCAGTTCACCACCAGTGTCCACATGCCCGCCATTCTGGCCCAGGTGAAGGGGGAGACCCGCCCTGCGGCGGCCAGGGCTCAGCGCAGCCGCACTGCCCGCCGCACCTCCGGCTCATCCGCCACGTGCTCCAGACGGACGATGGGCGCATCCGGGTAGTCGGCATACAGGCCCTCGCCCCACTCAATCACGCTGAGGCGGCTGCCCGCGATCAGGGCTTCGAGGTCCATCGCGTACAGTTCCGCCACGTCGCGCACCCGGTAGGCGTCCACGTGCAGCACCCGGCCCGCCGGGGTGGGATAGGCGTGCATCAGCGCGTAGGTCGGACTTGTCACCGCCTCTGCAAAGCCCAGCGCAGCGACCAAGCCTCCCGTCAGGGTCGTCTTGCCCGCTCCCAGCTCCCCTTCCAGAAACAGCACCGCTCCTGCGGGCAGCGCGAGGGCGAGGGCGGCACCCAGAGCGCGCTGTTCGTCGGGGCCGCGCAGCAGCCGGGCTTCACCGAGCAGGAGGGGCAGGCTGGAACCGTTCACGCCCGCAGGCTAGCGCCGCTCCTCACTCGCCCGCCAGCCACCCGCCGGCACGGGCCTCGATCGCCTCCGCGTCGGGCCCACGGGCCAACCGCCAGCCACCCGCGCCGTCTTGCCGGGCCGCCCACACCCCCCGCTCGTCCTCCAGGCGCAGCGCCCTGACCCCCAGGTGCGCCGCCTGTTGCAGCAGGGCCGCGACCCCCTGCGCCGCTGGGTCTGTCCCCCCTGCGGTGAGCACCCCGTCCCGCACCAGCCAGGTATCTGCGGGCAGGTCCGGTGCGGGTTCACCTCCCAGGTCAAACACGTCCAGCAGGCCGCTCAGGGCCTCCGCGCCGAAGCTGGCCGTGACCTCCTGGGCCGCTCGGTACTCGGCGTGCGCCTCGGCCAACAGGGCTTCTGCGCCTTCTAGGGTCTGCGCGTACCGCTCGCGGGCATCGGCGGACATCGGCCCGAGACGGCGCTGGGCGCGCAGGGCGTCGGCCAGGCGGCCCAGCTTCTGGATGGTTTCCCCGGCGAGGTGGCGAACCGTGTCGTACTCGCGGATGACTCGGTCGGCACGCGCGTCGAAGTCCAGGCGCTCACGCGCGGCCTCGGCCATGCGGCGTTCCAGGACCACCCACAGCGCCTCTGTGCTCACACGCTCCCCACGGGCCAGCGCCTCTCGTGCGGCGGCGAGCTGCGGCGCGAGTTCGGCGCTCGCGCCCGGCACATCTCGGGCCGCTCGCTCAACCTCCGCCAGTTCACGCCCGGCCTCCAGCAGATGGGGCGCCGCCTCCGGGGCCGTTTCCAGGGCCGTCAGCGTTCCCCGCAGATCCCGCAGTTCGTCGGTGGCCAGGCCCCCACCCGCCAACGTGAGGCGGGCCACGTCCAGGGCTACCCGCGCCTCCTGCGCGGCAGGGCGGTCGCCAAGCGCCGCAAGACGCGTGTCCATCTGGGCCAGCTCCGCCCGCTGCTCGGCCAGGACGGCTTCTCGGGCCGCCTCCAGCTCCGAGCGCCAGGCGCTGACCATCTCGGCCTTGACGGTGCCCCGGCTCTGTTCTGCACGCGCGGCGCGGACGCGTTCTTCGAGATCCGGGCGGGCATGCAGCAGCGGCCCGAACTCGCGGGCGAGGTCCGCGAGCTGCCGCGCCACGTGTTCCTGCTCCAGCGCCAGCACGCGCGCTTGCGCTTCGGGATCAAGGGGCACCGGTTCGCTGCCGGGGGGGAGAGGCTGCACCACCGACGACTCCAGCAGCCGCCGCAGCGTAAAGGTGATCGCCCGAGCACGCTCCACCTCAGCGGGCAGCAGCACGCCCTGTCCCTGCGCCTCCTCGACCTGCGCGATCAGGCTTTCGAGGCGGCGCACGTCCTTGCCGCCCATGCCCTGCACCCGCTGGAAAGCCGCCTTGAGCTCTGCGAGATCCTGCGCCTGGGTCACCAGGCCTTCTAGCAGGCGGCGCTCCATCAGCGCGATCAGGTCCTCTCCCTCGCGCAGCAGTGGGGTGAGGTCGCCGCCCGCCTGCGCCTGCTGCCGCGCCACCCCCAGCACCCCCCGCAGCCGCTGCGTCTCCGGCCAGTCGAAGTACAGGGCGAAGCGCCGCGCGCCCTCTTCCAGGGTGTGCAGCGCGTCTTCTCCACCCGCGGCGACCGGCACGGCCGGAGCCGCGACCAGCAGTTCCGCGATCACGTCCGAAATCCGGCGCTTGGCCAGCGCGGCGGGAATGCTGAGTTGCAGCCGCTTAAACACCTCACGCTTGAGGATGTCTTCCAGGGTCCGCGCGTCGAGTGTCTCGGGGGTGAGGCCGCGGGCCTGCGCGGCGTCTGCCAGAATGCGCTCCAGCGCGCGGGGCGAGATCAGGTCCCCCAAGCGCCGCACCGGTAGGCGGTGCAGGGCTTCGGGCGCGGCAGAACCCGGGTGCTGAGGGTCCGTCATATCGGTTCCTCATCCCACTCGAGGCTGGACCCGGACCTGCGGCCCTGCGGGCGGCCCAGCAGGCCGAACTGCACGCACAGGCTCCAGAAGCCCCAGGACGCCAGGGCCACCGCGAGGGTCATGAGCAGGACGCGCAAGGGCAGACCGTACGCGCCCTGCTCCAGGGTCAGGCTGAGCGCCGCGCGCAGCAACGGCACGCCGCTCAGATCACCCAGCCAGCCCAGGAAGCCAAACACCCCCTCCACAAACAGCGGCAGCAGCAGCAGCGCCAGCGCAGCGGTGATGGCCCGCCAGGCAGGGTTACGGCTGCCAAAGGCGAGGTGCAGCAGATACAGCGGCACCAGGGCAAGCAGGGCCAGGCCCAGGAACACGGTCGCCCGCAGCCCCCCGCTGAAGGTCCGGCTGGTGCTGGCCGAAAGCGCATCGACGGTGGGGACCGTGCCGCTCTCCAGCCCGCCCAGTTCGGCCATCAGCGCCTGCACCTCTTCTGGCCGCAGCCCGCGCCGCTCCTGCGCGGCGGTCAGGTTCTGTACGAATGCGGCGTACCCCGCCGCCTCCCGCAGAGACGGAGGAACAGCCAGCAGCGCGCGGCTCAGCGCCTGCCGCGCCGTCTCGGGGTCACCGTGTCCAGCCGCGGTCAGGGCCCGCGCCAGGGCTGCGTAGGTGGCGTCGAGGCTCTCCTGTTGGGCGGGCGCGGGCGGCGCGACCTCCGCAGCGGCAACGGCAGGCACCTCGGAAGAGGCAGGCATAGGCTTGGCTGGGGCAGCCAGCTGTGGGGGCGTGGCGAGCGAGCGCACGAGCGCTCCCGCTCCCTGCCGCAGCCCGGTGAGGGACGCGGTGAGGGCGGGCACGTCCCCCGCGGTGAGCTGCTTCAGGGCTGCCGTGAACTGCTCTGCCCGGAGGGTCTGGGTGCCCCCCGCGTTCTGTAGGGCGGTCAACCAGCTCGCACCCCGAGCGAGGTTCAGGTAGGCCGCGGCGTTGCGCTGAGGCCGAGCCGCCTGAAGCGCCGCATTCACCTGGCGCGCGGCAGACCGCTGAAGCCGCCAGGCCACCCGCTCCAGCTGCCCCGCCGCCGCATCCTGCGCGAGGGCCTGAGCCTCGTCAGCGCTCAGGCCAAACTCACGGGCCAGCAGGCGAAGCTGCGCGCGGTGGTCCGGGTGCTGCGCAAGCGCCTCCAGCGTCTGGTCATACAGGGCCCGGCGCAGCAGCCCGCGCGCCAGCAGCACCTGGGCCTGCACCTCGGCGGGCGTGCGGGCAAGAGCGCCCCGCGCCCGGTCCAGCGTGCTCCGCAGCTCGCCCAGCAGTTGCCGGTTTTCCACGGTAGGAGCAAGCTGCGCGTAGGCGGCCTCTGCTTGGTCAAGCTCCATCAGGGCCTGCTCGCCGCTGCCGGCGGCTGCGGCCGCGTCTAGGCTGCGGGCCAGCGTGCGGTACGCGCCGAGGTCCTGGGCTCCCGCCGCACCGAGAGCCAGCGCCGCCACCAGCGCGACCCTGGCAAAGAACTTCACGCGGCCTCCCGGATCTGCCCAAGCTCGGCGAGCAGCCGCCCGATGTTCACCTGTGAACTCGCCACCACCGCCACGCAGTACTCGCCCACCGGCCGCATGCAGACGGTTTGGGTGCCCATATCAGCCGCCATCAGGCGAAGGGCGCGCTTCTGAAACAGCAGGGCGGTCGCGGCGATCACGCTGCCCAGGTTGGCCGCACCCGTCAGGGCCCGCTGACGCAAAACCTCTCCGTTCGCGCGGCACACCATCACGCCCTGGACGCCCTGGATGCGCCCCAGGTCCTGAATCAGGGCGTCTTGCCCAGCGGCGCTTCCCAACGCGTAGCGCCGTTCGGGGGGGGCAGCGGCGTACTCGGGATCATCGAACTCGAAATCGTCGGCGCTCAGGGCCAAGGGGTCTTCCTCGGCCGGCACCGGGGCAGCCTGCAACTGCCGGGTCAGCGCCTGCACCTCTGCCCGAGCACGCGCCTCGGGCAAAACGCCCGTCAGGCGAACAAGCAGCGGACCAGAAAGCACCCGCGTCATCTCCCCGGCGGTCACCCCCTCCGGAGTGAGGCCCGCTTCCCGCAGGGCCGCGCGCAACAGAGTTTCCGCCGCTCGTTCGGACACGATGCCGGATAGGGCGCGCACGATCAGGGTGTACACGGCATTCGTCATGAGAACCTGCCCGGAGTATAGGCCGGGCCCGCTTACACTTTTCTCTCAGCGCCTCCCCACCCTCAAGGACGCTGAACCGACCAGGCGTCTAGACTGCACGCATGACCACCTCGCTTTCTGGCCGCCTGACCGCCGAACTCGCTGGCCTGCGTGACGCTGGCCTGCAGATTCACCCACGCGTGCTTGACGCTCCCCAGCAGGCCCGCACCCGTGTGGACGGACACGACGTGATCAACCTTGCCTCCAACAACTACCTGGGGTTCGCGAACCACCCGGCCCTCAAGGAACGGGCCGAGCAGTACCTGCGTGCGTGGGGTGCGGGGGCCGGCGCCGTGCGCACGATCGCGGGCACCCTCCGGATTCACGAGGACTTTGAAGAGCAGCTTGCCGCCTTTAAGCACACGGGCAGCGCACTCGTTTTTCAGAGCGGCTTTACCACCAACCAGGGGGTGCTGGGCACACTGCTGAAAGAAGGTGACCTGGTCGTCAGCGACGAGCTGAATCACGCCAGCATCATCGACGGCTTGCGCCTCGTCAAGGCCACCAAAAAGATCTTCCGGCACGCCGATCCCGAGGACCTCGAGCGGGTGCTTGCAGAACATCCCACAGACGGGCTGAAGCTCGTCGTGACGGACGGCGTCTTCAGCATGGACGGCGACGTCGCGCCCCTCGACCGCCTCATAGCGGTGGCCCGCCGGTACGGGGCGGTGACCTACGTGGACGACGCACACGGCTCGGGCGTGCTGGGCGAGGCCGGGCGCGGCACGGTTCACCACTTCGGTTTCGAGCACGCGGACGACGTGATTCAGGTGGGCACCCTCAGCAAGGCGTGGGGAGTGGTGGGCGGCTACGCCGCGGGGCACCGCGACCTGCGCGAACTTCTGATCAACCGCGCCCGCCCGTACCTCTTTTCCACCGCGCACCCACCCGCCGTGGTGGGGGCGCTCTCGGCGGCGCTCGAGCTCGTGCAGCGCGAACCCGCCTTTATGGCGCGGCTCTGGGACAACACCCGCTTCTTCAAGGCTGAACTCGCCCGCCTGGGCTTCGACACCATGGGCAGCCAAACACCCATCACGCCGGTGCTGTTCGGTGAGGCGAGTGCGGCGTTCGAGGCCAGCCGCCGCCTCTTGGCTGAAGGCGTCTTCGCCGTCGGCCTGGGCTTCCCCACCGTTCCGCGTGGTCAGGCCCGCATTCGGAACATCGTGACCGCCGAGCACACGCGGGAGGACCTAGAACAAGCGCTCGCCGCGTACGAGCGGGTGGGCCGGGCGCTCGGGGTGATCGGCTAGCGCGCGCCCCCTATCATCCCTCCATGACCAGCCGCCCCCCCGTGGGAGACAAGCAAGACCGGAGCCGCCAGGTCCAGGTGATGTTCGCCGCCATCGCGCCCCGCTACGACCTGCTCAACCGCGTCCTGAGTTTGGGTGTGGACCGCCTGTGGCGGCGGGAGGCGGCGCGCGAGGCGCTGGCCCTGAAGCCCGCACGGGTGCTCGACGTGGCGACGGGAACGGGCGACTTCGCCCTCGAGCTCAAAGCCCGCGCGCCGCAGACCGAGGTGATCGGCAGCGACTTCGTGCCGCAGATGCTGGAGATTGCCCGTGCAAAGGCGCGTGCCCGGCACCTGACCCTGCGGCTGGAGGAGGGAGACGCCCTCAACCTTCCCTACCCGGACGCCTCCTTTGACGCGGTGACCTGCGCCTTTGGCTTCCGCAACTTCGCGGACTACGCACGCGGCCTTGCCGAACTGTGGCGGGTGCTCCGGCCGGGGGGCCGCCTGGTGATTCTGGAATTTCCGCCGCCCCGTCCGGGACTGTTCGGGCGGCTCTTTCGCTTCTACTTCCGCCGAGTGCTGCCGCGCATCGGGGCCCTGGTCAGCGGCAATGCGGGAGCATACACGTACCTCCCGGAAAGCGTGCTGGCCTTTCCGGACCCCGAGCGGCTCGCCGGACTGATGCACGCCACCGGCTTCCGCACCCGGTACCGCCTGCTCACCTTTGGCATCGCGGCCATTCACGTGGGGGACAAGGCCTCAAGCCCTCAAGCCCTCAGCCCACATCCGTGATGATCGGCGAGCGGAACTGCTCGTCGGGCGTGAACTGCCAGCGGGAGCGGCTGAGGAGGGCCACCCCAACGCCGACCAGGCCCACGAGCAGCATGCGGGCCATGAACACCCCGTACTGCCCCTCGTAGGCGCCGAACATGGCAAAGCGGAGGGCATTCACCACGTCGGTCACCGGAATAAAGGTGTGAATCGCTCGGAAAAACGGCGAAGACAGCTCCACCGGGTAGCTGCCGCCCGAGGCAGCGAGTTGCAGCACCAACAGCACCAGCGCGAGCAGGCGGCCCGCCGCCCCGAGGAGCAGATTGAGGGCGAGAATGAGCCCCAGAAAGGTCAGGCTACCGGTCACGGCGGTGAGCACCACCAGACCGGGATGCAGGAAGCTCGCGCCCAACAGGCGCACGCCCAGCACCACAATCAGCGCCTGCGCGACCACGTAGGCGGCGGGCACCGTGAGCTTGCGCAGCACGCGCGCGAGCTGGGACGTGTTCCGGCCGCTCTCGGGCAGCAGCAGGTAGGGAAAGAGAAAGGTGGTCAGCGTGCCGCCCACCCACAGCGCCAGCGCGATGAAGTACGGCGCAAAGGCTTCCCCGTTGTTCTTCACGGGCGCGGCGGCCTGCTCGCGGACGACCACACTGGCAGCGAGGCCCTCCGGGTCACCGCCCAGCTGCTCGATTCGGTCCGGCACTCGGTCGTACAGCCGGCGGAGGCCCTCCTGCAGGTCCCGCGCTCCACTCTGCAGCTTCACCGTTCCCGTCGCCACTCGCTGGGCGCCGGTTTGGAGCCGGCCCAGGCCCTGCGTGAGTTCTCCCGTCTTCGCGGCGAGGGTGCGCGCGCCGTCCCGAAGCTGATCCAAGTCCTGCTGCGCGGGCAACTCGCCGGTGATCGTCTTCAAGGCGCCTTTTATCCTGATATTGCCCTCCACCAGCGTGTTCACACCCTGCTGGAGGGACTGCGCACCAACCGCCAGCCGCTGCGCTCCCGCGGCCGCCGCCCCGGTCTTCTCGGCGAGGGCTGCGGCTCCGGTCTGGAGCCTGTGCACCCCGCTCTGGAGCTGCGCGGCGCCCTGCGCCAGTCGTTCTGCACCCTTTGCCGCGTTCGTGCTGCCCTCGGCGGCTTCACCGAGCTTGTCGGCGAGGGTGACGGCCCCTGCCTCCAATCCGGCGGCTCCAGCCCTGAGCTGTTCTGACCCCTGGGCCAGGCGCTCAGCGCCTTTGGCGGCGTCGGCACTGCCCTGTACCGCTGGGCCCAGCCTGCTCTGCACGGTCTCTGCTCCCGCCTGAAGCTTCTCCAGCCCGGCCTCGAGTTGCCCCGCTCCTCGGGCGAGGTCCGACGCGCCGACGCTGAGCACCTGGGGTCCATTCTGAAGCTGCGCCGCAAGCTGCTGGGCACCTCCCTGAAGCTGTTTTGCCGCCTGCGCCAGCTTTCCCGCCCCGCCGCTCAACTCCTGTGCCCCCCCCTGCAGCTGGCCAAGACCATTCGAGAGCTGCGGCAACCCCCCAGCAAGACTGTCCGCGCCGCGCTTGACCTGCCCAGCACCCCGAGCGAGGTCGGCGGTTCCGGACTGAAGCTGCTGTGCTCCGCCCTGGAGCTGCTTCAGTCCGTTCGCCAGGCTCGCACTGCCCTGCACGAGCTGCGCCGCCCCCTGCCGGAGGGGCTGAAGCTGCGGGGCGTCGGGGGCTCCCCGGTTCAGTTGCCGCAGCCCGGCGCTGAGCTGGGCCGTGCCCCCGGTGAGGCGGCTGACTCCCGCCGAGAGCTTCTGCGCGCCCCGCGTGAGCTGCTCTCCCCCCGTGTGGGCCGAGGCTGCCCCCTGCGCGAGGTCTCCGGCACCCCGCGCCAGCTGGCCCGCGCCGTCCTCTAGGCGGCTCGCCCCGTCCCGCAGCTGGCGAGTAGCGGCCTTGAGGTCACGGAACCCCTGTTGCAGGTCCGCAAGGGACGTTTGGACCACCTCCCAGCGGTTGCTGCCCAGCCGGCTGTTGATGCTGCTGGCGAGTTCCTCCGCCACACTGCTGCCCACCCGGCTGGCGAAGTAGCTCGTGCCGGGACTGCTGTAGAGGTGCAGCGCCCCGTGCTCGCTGCTTTTTGCCGCCACCGCCTGACGGCTGAAGTTCGGCGGAATGGTCAGGGCAAAGTACACGTCGCCGCGCCGCACCGCCTCCTGCGCGGCCCGCTCGCTCGGATAGGAGATCAGCCTAACGGGCGGGTCCTGCCGCAGCTCCTCCACCAGGTCCCGGCCCAGGTGGTACGTTTTGCCGCGGTACGTGGTGCCCGCGTCGCTGTTGACCAGGGCCACGGGCAACGCTTCCAGGTGGCCGTAGGGGTCCCACACACTGGCGAGATAGATGGCGACGTAGAGCACCGGAATAAAGAGGATGGCCAGGGCCGCGCCCCACATCAGCGGAGCACGCCACAGCCGGCGCTCGCTGGGCGTGAGCTGCCGGTAGTCCGCTATCAGGCTGCGGCGCGAGCCAGAGTCAGGAGAAATGCTGCGGTGATCGGACATAGCAGGGCCTTTCCACACAGGAGGTCTGACACTGTGTCAGAAGGCCAGCATGCGACCTTACTGACGCTTTGTCAAGTGACAGCTTGTCGAAAACCCACCGAGCTTCTGCTAGGATGGGGTCATGACCCTTTCGGCCCCCCGCCGACGTCTTCCTTCGGCCGATCGGCGGCAACAGATTCTCGACGTGAGTGCTCGCCTGTTTGTCGAGCGCGGCTTCGAGGCCGTGAGCATGGGCGACATCGCGCGGGCCCTCGGGGTCTCCCGCCCCACCATCTACAGCTACTTCACGTCCACCGAAGGCGTTCTGGCGGCCCTGCTCGACGAGCGGCTACACGCCCTTCTCGCTCGCCTCGGCCCCCTGCTGGCCGCGCGGGCGGGGCAGCCCGACCTGATCGAGGCGGTCTTTTCTTTCCTGCGGGGCGAAGAGGACACGCTGGCCCTCCTACACAGCGGCAGCGGCGCGAGCTTCCAAGCACGGCGGCACGCCTTTCTCGACGACCTTGGGGCCCGGCTTCGGCACAATCCCGATCTGCTGGCCCCTCACGACCCCCTCCTGCTGCTGATCATCACCACCCTGCTCGACAGCCTGGCCTACCGCGTGGTGACCGATCCCGCAGTGGATGCCGAGCGCCTTGGCCGCACCCTCGGCGCCTTTGTGCGCGGCGGCGTGCGCTCTAGCCTGGAAGAAACAGGCCCGGCCTCCTCAAAGAGCTGTTCACCCTCCAGACGATCATCCCAATAAAAAAGGCCCCCACTGCGGGAGCCTCGCTCTTTTCTGGCCGAGCCTTAGACCGCCAGCACCTGACGGCCGTTGTAGTAGCCGCAGCTTGGGCAGATGTGGTGGCTGAGCTTCTTGGCGTGGCAGTGGGGGCACTCGGTCAGGTTGGGAGCCACGAGCGCGTGGTGGCTGCGGCGCATGTCGCGCTTGCTCTTGCTGGTCTTCTTCTTGGGAACGGGGTGCTTCGCCATGATTTCTCTCCTCGGGCCGCGCGGCGCCTCTTTGGAACGCTGTCGCCGGGGCATCTTCTCGCAGGCGCGAGACAACAGGGGCGAGTATAGCATGTCTTCCTGCTTTCCCAAAAGAGCGCGCTAGCATGACCAGCGATGCCCGAATGGACGCTGCCACAGGGACCTTTTCCCCACGTGACCTGGCAAGAGGGACTCCACCTCCTCGACCTCTTGGGTGTGCTCGCCTTTAGCATGTCGGGAGCGCTGCTCGCGGTTCGCAAACGGTTTGATCTGTTGGGCGTGCTGGTGCTGGGCTGCGTGACGGCGGTGGGCGGCGGGGCGATCCGGGACACCCTGACCGGACAGACGCCCCCTCTTTTCCTGCGCGACGAGACGTACCTGTGGCTGGCGCTGCTGGGCGCCGTGCTCGCCTTTGCCTTTGGGGAACGCCTGGCCCGCTTCGAGCGCACCCTGAGCGTCTTCGATACGCTTGGCCTCGCCCTGTTTGCCGCGTCCGGCGCGGTGGGTGCCCTGGGGCTGGGCCTAGGACCGCTGGGGGTGATGTTTGCCGGAATGCTCAGCGGCGTGGGAGGCGGCATCATCCGCGACCTGATCGCCAACGAGGTCCCGGAGGTGATGTACCGCCGCGACCAGCTCTACGCCACCGCCGCCGCGGCCGGAGCCGCCGCCGTGTACCTGCTCGCTCCCCACCTGCCCACCTTTGGGGCGCAGCTGTCGGGGGCAGCGGTGGTCATTCTCCTGCGCTGGCTCTCCCGCCGCGGTTGGGTCCGCCTCCCGGTGCGGCGGCTGCCGAACGGTTAGACTGGGGACATGTCTAAACAGGAGCTGCGGGCTGGGTTTCGCACCCGCGCCGTTCATGCCGGTCACGGCCTCGATCCGGTCACGGGTGCCCACGCCGTGCCCATCTACGCCACCTCGACGTTCGGGTACGGCAGCGCCGAGCGGGGCGCGCGCCTCTTTGCCGGGCAAGAGGCCGGCTATTTCTACTCGCGCCTGGGCAATCCCACCGTGCGGGCCTTTGAAGAAAAGGTGGCGAGTCTGGAGGGCGCCGGGGACGCCGTCGCCTTTGGAAGTGGCATGGGTGCGGCGAGCGCGGTTGCCCTCACCTTCCTGACCTCCGGAGACGAGGTGGCCTTTGTGGGGCCCCTCTACGGCGGCACCGAGGGGCTGTTGCGCGATATCCTGGGGCGCTTTGGCGTGACGGTGCACGAGGCGGGGGACGTGGACAGCCTGCGCGCGGTGCTCAGCGGCCGGACCCGCCTGGTGTGGCTGGAAACGCCCACCAACCCCACGCTGAAGATCGTCGACCTGCGGGCGGCCTGCGAGATCGCGCACACGGTAGGGGCGCTGGTCGTGGTGGACAACACCTTCTGCACGCCGTACCTGACGCGCCCGCTGGAGTTTGGGGCCGACCTGGTGCTGCACTCCGCGACCAAGTACCTGGGCGGGCACGGCGACGTGATCGCGGGGGTCGTGGCGGGCAACCCCGAGCTCGTCGGCGAATTGCGGCTGCACGGGCTGCGGCATGTCGGCGCCGTTCTGGGACCGCAGGACGCCTACCTGCTGCTGCGCGGCCTCAAGACCCTCCCGCTGCGAATGGACGCCCACTGTGCCAATGCCCAAGCGCTCGCTCAGGCGCTGCGGGGACACCCCGCCCTAGGGGCCCTGCATTACCCCGGCCTGCCCGAGCACCCCGGCCACGACGTCGCCTCCCGGCAGATGAGCGCCTACGGAGGCCTGGTCAGCCTGGATCTCGGCACGCCAGAGGCAGCCTTTGCCTTTCTGAACGGCCTACGGCTCTTCACCCAGGCCGTTAGCCTAGGCGACGTAGAAAGTCTCTCCAGCCACCCCGCCAGCACCACCCATCAGCTCCTGGGCACGGAGACGCTGGCACGCCAGGGCGTCACACCGGGGCTGGTGCGCCTCTCGCTGGGCATCGAGGACGCGCAGGACCTGATCCTGGACGTTCTGAACGCGCTCGAACAGGTGCCGGCGAGCGCCGTGCCCTAGGCGTGGCTCAGCCGCCGCTCCTCCTGTGAGTATCATGCACACGATACTCCCCAAAGGTGCTATCCTGCCCCCGAACCGCTGGTGTCCGGTTCGTCCAACGGGAAGCGCAAGGTCTGTCTGAGGCCCGAACGAGCGGCCTGGGGCAGAAGACGAGGTGGAGGTGAGCGAGCGTTCTGCGGATGCCTCCAGGCCCGGCACGGGCCTCCCCGACTTTCCCTCCTGGCAGGGGAAGGAAGCGCGGCGATAACCCCCACGGCGACGTGGGCATAAGGCCGCGCAGTGCCACCCTCCAACGTCAGACACCATCCGCTCCGGCAAAGGCTGGAAGCGGATCAGGAGGCTGGGGGGGGCCGGTTGTTCGGTGTGCGAGCTGGAGGACCCCACCCCATGTTCCCGCTCGGGTGTGTCGGCGGCACACCAGAGGAGGCTTGTATGTGCGGAATCGTCGGTTATATCGGCACCCGGCAGGCGCAGGACGTTCTGATCTCGGGCCTCTCCCGTTTGGAATACCGCGGCTATGACAGCGCGGGCGTGGCGGTCGGTGACGGCGCGTGCATCGCGGTGAGGAAGAAGGCGGGCAAACTCGCCAACCTCAGCGATGAGCTTACGCAGGCGCCGCTGGCGGGCACGCTGGGCATCGGCCACACGCGCTGGGCCACCCACGGCGTGCCCAACGACACGAACGCGCATCCGCACGCGACCGAGGACGGCAAGATCGTCATCATCCACAACGGCATCATCGAAAATTACCTCTCGCTGAAAGAGGGGCTCCTCGCCCGCGGGCACACCTTTAGAAGCGAAACCGATTCGGAGGTGCTCGCGCACCTGATCGAGGAGGCGTATGGGGGTGACCTGTACGAGGCCGTGCGGCGGGCGCTCTCGCAGGTGCGCGGCGCGTACAGCATCGTGGTGACGCATGTCGACCACCGGGAGATCGTGGCGGCCCGCACCGTGAGCCCGCTGGTGATGGGGGTCGGGGAGGGCGAGATGTTCCTCGCGTCGGACGTGCCCGCGCTTCTGCCGTACACCCGGCGAATGGTCTTTTTGCACGACGGCGACATGGCGGTGCTCAGTGACGACGGCTACCGCCTGACTGACCTGGCGGGCCATCCGGTCACCCGCCCGGTGGAGCACATCGAGTGGGACGCGGAGGCGGCAGAAAAGGGCGGCTTCGATACCTATATGCTCAAGGAGATCTACGAGCAGCCCCAAGCCCTCACCAATACCCTGATTGGACGCCTGCACGACGAGACGGGTGAGGTGAATCTCGACATCGGCCTTCACCCGTCCTCCTTCAAGCGCATCGCCATCATCGCCTGCGGCACCGCCTACTACGCCGGGCTGGTCGGCGAGTACCTCATCGAGGAGCTCGCGCGAATTCCGGTGGAGGTGGACGTGGCTTCGGAGTACCGCTACCGCCATCCCATCGTGAGCGAGCAGACCCTGGCCATCGTGGTGAGCCAGTCGGGCGAGACGATCGACACGCTTGAGGCGCTGCGCGAGGCCAAAAGGGGCGGCGCGAGGACCCTAGGGGTCATCAACGCCAAGGGCAGCTCGATGACCCGCGAACTCGACGATACGCTGTACATCCATGCGGGGCCGGAGATCGGGGTGGCCAGCACCAAGGCGTATACCAGCATGGTGAGCGCCTTTGTGCTGCTCGCGCTGTGGCTGGGCCGGGCGCGCGGTACCCTGACGGAGACTGCGGCGCAAGAACTCCTGCACGCGACCCGCGAACTGCCGCGCCTGGTGGAAGAAGCCCTTGCCCCCGAGCGGGTGGCGCGGATCAAGGAGGTCGCCGAGAAGTACGCTGGCGCCCGCGACTACCTGTTCCTGGGCCGCGGGGTGAACGCGCCCACCGCCTTTGAGGGGGCGCTGAAGCTCAAGGAGATCAGCTACATTCACGCTGAAGCCTACGCGGCGGGCGAGATGAAACACGGTCCGATCGCCCTGATCGACGAACAGCTTCCCGTCGTGGTGGTTGCCACCGCAAGCCGCCTCCTCGAAAAGACCATCAGCAACGTGCAGGAGGTCCGCGCCCGCTCCGGCAAGGTCATCGCCCTGCTCTCGGATGGTGACACGGAAAACGCTCGTCACGCCGACGACGTGCTGTACGTGCCACGGGCGCACGAGATGGTCAGCCCGGTGGTGAACGCGGTCGCCATGCAGCTGCTCGCCTACTTCACGGCCACCGCCCTTGGCAAGGATGTGGACAAGCCCCGCAACCTGGCCAAGAGCGTGACGGTGGAGTGAGGGAAGGGGGTTATCCCCCACTCCTGACCCAGAAGCGCATCACTTTGGGCGTCTCCTGGGACTCGCCCACGTCCTGCCAGGAGAGCACGGTCTCTAGGTCGGGCCGCTCTGCGTAGCCGCGCGCCCGCCAAAAGGCATGCAGGGAACGGTGGCTCGGGGGACGAGCCGGGTGGTCCTCCGGGCGCTGCACCGCACAGAAGGCGGTGATGGGGAGGCCCAGGCGAGCGGCGTGCGCTTCTCGCTCGTCGAAAAAGCGGTGCCCCAGACCCTGCCCCCGGTATTCGGGCAGCAGCACGCTCTCGCCAAGGTACAGCACGGCGGCGGGGTCAAACTCGGAACGCAGAAAGGGCGCCCGCACTTCTGCCGTTTCCTCCAGCAGTGGCAGCGCGGTGCTCGCGCCGATCACCCGCTCGCCGTCCCGCACCAGAACCACCAGGGCGCCGGGCGCGTTGAGGTAGGTCGCCAGATAGCCTTCCTCGTACTCGGGGCTGCCCGCGTAGAGGTAAGGGAAGTCACGGAAGACCGTCATCCGCAGCCGTGCCAGGTCGGGAATGACCGCCCGCAGGTCCTTTCCCGTGACGGGGACAACAGTCAGGCTCAAGGATTCCCCTGTACCTGCCGCGTCCACTCGGCCAGGTTGTAGTAGTTCGTGACGCGGGTGATCTTCTCGTCCCGCACCTCAAAAAAGGCCCCGACGGGCAGCACGTAGGTCTGGCCCCGCGCTTCCGGCAACCCCGGATCGGTTCGCAGGTACTCGCCGTGAATCACGAACTCGGCGGCGGCGCGGGTGCCGTCTGGGGTCGCCATCACCACGAGGTCGGTGACCCGCTCACGGTAGTGGCTGTCCATGCGGCGCAAAAACGCCCCGAAGGCTTCCCGCCCATGCTGCGTTTCACCCTCGTTGATGTCGTGGCGCACGTCACCGCTCAGCAGGGCGAGCAGGGCGGCGGGCTCTCCGGCATTAAAGGCCTCGTAGTAGGCCCCAATCAGGTGAAGGGTTCGGGCCTGCGGATCAGTCAGGGTCACGACAGACAGTCTAGCGCCCCCCAGACGTGCCCTTTCTCACACTTCGTGAAGTTTTCTGCCGTGTGGGCGTGCCTTCTGCCCTTGTCTTACCGCTGAGTCTGCTATTTTTTGGGGGAACAACTCGCGCCGTCGTGCCGCGTTCCCGCAGCCTCGCGGGGCGCTCTTCATGGAGGTTCCTCCGCATGAAACAAGTGCGTTACATCATCACCCGTCCCTGTCTGCAAGAGGGTAGCCTGCGTCTTTTGAAGTACCTCGACAGCACCTTCCCGGAAAGCGGCCCGGTGCTGCTTGTGGACGAACGCGGCCGTGAGTACACGGCGGAGGTAGACCGCGCGGCGGGACGGGTCTGGGGCCTGAGGAACCTCTACCATGACGGCAACCTGGGCGTGAACGACGTGCTGCTGCTGACGCCCCTCGCGCCGGGACGCTACCAGGTGGAGGCCGTCGTCAAGCCCCACCCAGCCCCATTGCCAGCCAGTCGGACCACCACGGAAGCGGTGCCGGAAGCCCGCCGGGTGGTGGTGACGGCCACCCCGCACGTCCGCGAGGTGCGCCTAGAACAGCCCCGCTCCCAGGAGGGCCAGCGCAGCGTCACCGAGCTCCCCCGGCGTGTGCATTCAGGCACCGCGCCTGAAAAGGCCCCAGAAGCGAGTGCCGCGCGGGTGCACGCGCCGGCGCCTGGCCAGACGACCAGCGCCCCCCAGGGGAGCCCTGCCGAGGCCGGGCGTGAGCGCGCCGCTTCCCGCGCTGCGGTGCCGCTGCCCAGCCGACTCGAAGACCAACTCGCGGAACTCGCTCGGCTGACCGGCTACCGCCTCACGTTTCCCGTCCCGCAGGTGGCACGCCTGGCCGCCGAACTGGGTACGTACGGATACACGGTCCAGCTCGCCCTGGAGCCCGCCGCGCTGCACACCCCCCGTTGGCGCGAGGGCGCAGACTACGCGCTGCTGGTGACCGGAGAGACGGAACGTCCGCAGGGACAGCCGCACCTGACACGCGAGGCGCTGGCCGCGCTCATCGAGCACGCGCGGCTCGCCCCGCTTTCTCCCCTCGATCTGCGCGGGTACTGGCAGGCGGGTCACCTTGACCTAGAATCGGCCGCGAGCATCTCGGAGCTGGTTGGGGCTCACCTGGCTCAGCGGGGCGCCTTTTCCTTTGTGCTGCTCACGCTGGCGGCGCACCCCGCCCACAGCGTGATCAACGTTTCTCGTCTGGCCGAGCGGCTGGGGAGCGGCGTGAACATCGCCGAACTGCGCAGCATCCTCGACACCCTCACCCGCGCGCCGTTCCTGGCCCTGACACCGCTTTCCGGCGGCGAGTACCTGCTGCGCACGGAGATTCGCGACCTGCTGGCTGACCTCGCTGACTATGCCGACGGGTTACGCCGCCGGGTGCGTCAGCCCGCCGCTGTGAACGAGAACGCCGCGCCGGTCTGACGGCACAGGCTCCCCAACGGGTTAAAGGCCCTTATCGTCCAGCCCCGTCGTGCCGAAGGTCGTTCCGGTGGAGGTCCCGTCATCGGCCTGGCCGGGCCGGTCGGGAATGCCCCGGTCCTCTCGGTCGGAGGGGCGGCGGGGACTATCGGTGACCGTGGGCGTATCGGTCAGGCCGCTTCTGGATCCGCCCGTCCACTCCGAGCGGTCCGCCATGCCGTTGCCGACGTCTGGAGGAAGGCCCTCCTGCGCGGTGGGGCGAGTGTCGTCTGAAGTCATGGTGCTCCTCGCGGGGGGGGAACGCTGAACACGAGGGCGTTCTCCCCGTGTTCAGCGCCCAAAGGTCAGGTGGCGCTCAAGGCCCTGGCCGGACCCTTAGCGCCGGTTGCTGTCGGTGTCTGTGTTATCGGTGCTGGGCCCGCTACCCAGGGACCCGGCCGCCGTGCCGCCGGTGCTGGTGTAGCCGGTGCTGCCGGTGCGGTCCACAGTGCTGCTGCTGCCGCTGCCGCCACCCATGCCGATGCCGCCGCTCTGGCTGCCCATGCTGGACTGGCTGCTGCCGGTCTGGTTCCCCATGGTCGTTCCGGAGCGCTCCATGCCGCCCTGCTGCACACGCAGTTGGTTGTGGACGTCCTTGACACCGCGCACCCGTTCCGCACACTCCTCGGCGCGGCGCTTCTGCTGGCGATCACTGACCGTACCGGTGAGGGTCACTTCACCGTTTTGCACCTGTACCTCGATGTCGCTGGCATCCACGCTGTGGTCGTCTTCGAGGGCGTCGTTGACTTCCTCGCGGATGCGTTCATCACTGCGCTGGTACCCCTTGGGGCCGCGGCCCCGGTAGCTCTGCATCCCGCCCTGACCAGAGTCCTGCCCGTATCCCTGGCCCATGCTGCCGTACTGGCCGCCACCGTACCCACCACCATACGAGGCGCCCTGGCTGCCGTACATCCCACGGTCCATGCCGGACATGCCGCTCTGGCCGTAGCCCTGACCGTACCTCTGGCTCTGCCCGTACTCCTGACCGTAGGAACGGCCCGACGCACCGGCGCCGTAGCCCATATCGCCCGGATCCACGCCGTAGACCATGGTGCGGTCACCGCGGCCGTAGCCGTAGCCTTGGCCCCAGCCACCGCGGCCAGAGGAGCCGCCGTAGCCCTGGCCCATTCCCGAGCGGTCGCCATAGCGGTCGTCACCGTAGCGGCCCCGGTCGTCGTCGCGGCCCTGGAACCAGTCACTCACGCGTTCCATCAGGCCACGGTCGTCGTCGCGACCATACCGGCTGTCATAGCGGCGGTCATCGCGCATGTCGCGCATGTAACGGTCGCCTTCGCGGTCATCACGGTAACGGGTCATGTTCCCCTCCTCTGCGGGCGTGGGCGAGGTGCCACCTGGTCCTTCCAGGCGTCGCAACTTCCCCTAGGTCTTGCCCTCCCCGTGATAGCCGTCTAGACACCCCACGAGATGACAGCACCTTTAAGGGCACGGCGTGGCCCGGCTCATGAAGAAAAGGCTTGGGGGTGCTGTGACCTCCCTGGGAACAGGGGCAGTGTGGCGCGGAGTCATCGCCCCGAGACCGCGTGGGGGTATGCTGAAGGGCGTTATGACGCAGTCACCAACCATCATGTCCGGCGGGAACGCGGCCTTTATCGAGGGGCTGTACGAGGCGTACCTGGCCGACCCTGGAAACGTGGACCCCGAGTGGCGCGCGTATTTTGACGAGCTGCGCGGCGGGGCGAGCGAGACGGCTCACTCGGCGGTGCAGCAGGCGTTCTATGCCCTAGGAACGCAGCGCCGGGGTGCCGCCGCTCCTGCACCCAGCACAAGCGCGGGGCTGAGCGGTGCCCAGCAGGCCGCGGGCGCCCTGATTACCGCCTACCGCGTGTATGGCCACATCAGCGCCCGAACCAATCCCCTCAAGATGCGCGGCGTTCCGGTGGTGCCCGAACTCACCCCCGAGTTCTATGGCCTCTCGGAAGCGCAACTGCAGGAGCACGTGCAGGTGCAGGAAGGCCCTTTCAGCGGCACCCTGCGGGACGTGATCGCGCAGCTTCAGGAGACGTACTGCGGCTCGATCGGCTTCGAGTTCAACTACCTGCCCGCGCCGGAGCGCCGGTGGTTTCAGGAGCGCATCGAGCCGACGCGCGGACGCGGCCAGTACAGCCCGGAGGAACGCCGCCGCTTTCTGCACAAGCTCAACGCGGCCGAGGGCCTGGAACGGTACCTGCACATCAAGTACGTGGGCCAGAAGCGGTTTTCGCTGGAAGGAAGCGAGAGTTTCATTCCACTTCTCGACCGCATCATTCAGCAGGCGGGCCGCTACGGCGTCAAGGAAACGGTCATCGGCATGGCCCACCGCGGGCGCCTCAACGTGCTGGTGAACATTTTTGGCAAGAAACCCGCCGACCTCTTCGCCGAGTTCGAGGGCAAGAAAAAGCTCAGCGATAACCCCGATGTGGCGGGCGACGTGAAGTACCACATGGGCTTTTCCAGCGACGTGCGCACGCCGGGCGGTCCGATGCACCTCGCGCTCGCCTTTAACCCCAGCCATCTGGAGATCGTCTCGCCGGTCGTGCACGGCAGCGTGCGGGCTCGCCAGGATCGCCGCGGCGACACCGAGCGCAAGCAGGTGCTGCCCATCACCGTCCACGGCGACGCTGCGGTCAGCGGCCAGGGCGTGGTGATGGAGACCCTCAACCTCTCGCGCCTGCGCGGCTTCACAACGGGTGGAGCGGTGCGCATCGTGATCAATAACCAGATCGGCTTCACGGTCAGCGACCCGCGTGACACCCGCTCCAGCCGCTACTGCACCGATGTGGCAAAAATCGCCAACGCGCCCGTGCTGCACGTCAACGGCGACGACCCGGAGGCGGTGGCCTTTTGCGGTGACCTCGCGCTGGAATACCGCCAGACCTTCGGCAAGGACGTCTTCATCGACCTGATCTCCTTCCGCCGCCACGGGCACAACGAGGCCGACGACCCCACCATGACCCAGCCCATCATGTACCGGGAAATCAGGACCCATCCCGGGACCCGCGCCCTGTACGCGCAGGCGCTGGAGCGGGCGGGCGTGCTGAAGCCCGGCGAGGCAGACGAGCTCGTCGAGCGCTACCGCGAGCGGCTTGACGCCGGGGACGCGGTTGTCGAGGAAATTGAGAACGTGGAGCAGAGCAAGCTGGCGGCCGACTGGAGCCAGTACATCCACACCCACTGGACCGAGGAGACACCCACCGCCGTGCCCCAGGCCAGGCTGACCGAGCTCGGCCTCAAGCTCACGGAAGTGCCGGAGGGCTTTGCACTTCACCGGGGCGTGAAGCGGGTGCTGGACGCCCGCCGGGCGATGGCGAAGGGCGAACAGCCGCTCGATTGGGGCATGGGCGAGATGCTGGCCTACGCCACGCTGCTCACGGAGGGCTACAGCGTCCGCCTCGACGGTCAGGATTCGGGGCGCGGCACCTTTAGCCACCGGCATGCAGTGCTGCACAACCAGCAGGCGCAAGACCCGCTGAACGAGGAGTACGTCAGCCTCGCGCACCTCGCCCCGGATCAGGGCCGGGTGGAAATCATTGACTCCACGCTCTCGGAGGAGGCGGTTCTCGCGTTTGAGTACGGATACTCCACCTCCGAGCCCAAGGCGCTGGTCGCCTGGGAAGCGCAGTTCGGGGACTTTGCCAACGGGGCGCAGGCCGTGATTGACCAGTTCCTCAGTGCGGGCGAGAGCAAGTGGCAGCGCCTCTCGGGGCTGACCATGCTGCTTCCGCACGGCTACGAGGGGGCCGGGCCCGAGCACTCCAGCGCCCGGCTGGAACGCTACCTGCAACTGTGCGCCCAAAAGAACATGCAGGTGGTGGTTCCCAGCAGCGCCGCGCAGATGTTTCACCTGCTGCGCCGCCAGGTGCTGCGGCCCTACCGCAAGCCCTTGATCGTGATGACGCCCAAGAGCCTGCTGCGCCACAAGCTCGCCATGAGCTCGCTGTCCGAGCTGGCGGAAGGCCGCTTCCAAGAGGTCATCGGGGACGACAGGGTGCAGCAGGCCAGCCGGGTGGTGATCAGCTCCGGCAAGCTGCACTGGGAACTCTTTGAGGCGCGGGAGGCCGACAGGGAGGGCTATGCCGGCACCGCGCTCATTCGCCTGGAGCAGCTCTATCCCTTCCCGGCAGAGGCGCTGCGGGCCGAACTCGCCCAATTCCCCGGCGCGCAGGTGGTCTGGGCGCAGGAGGAGCCCGAAAACCAGGGCGCGTGGCTGATGATCCGCGAGGATCTGGAACGGGTGCTGGCCGCGGGGCAACGCCTGACCCACGCCAGCCGCCCGCGTTCGGCGAGCACGGCCGTCGGCTATGCCCACGTGCACGCCCTGGAGCAGGCGCAGGTGATTGCTGCCGCGCTGGGCGAACCGGTGACCCGCGAGGTCGTCGAGGCGGAGATCAAGAAGACGGCCCAAACCAGCGCGCAGTCCTGAGCGCAGAGCGGGCGGGGGCCGGGGGCATCCTCCGGTCCCCTGAACACGGGCTACAGCTCCCCAGAAGCGTCACTCGGACAGTCACGCTTCAGCAGGGGTATAAAGGAAGGCGTTATGGCGGAGATCAAGGTTCCCGTATTTTCTGAGTCGGTGAGCGAGGGTACGCTCCTGACCTGGCACAAGCAGCCCGGCGAGGCCGTCAAGCGCGGCGAGGTCATCGCGGAGATCGAGACCGACAAGGTCGTGCTTGAGGTCACCGCCCAGCAGGACGGTGTGCTCCAAAGCGTGACCAAACAGGAGGGTGACACCGTCCTGAGCGAGGAAGTGCTGGGGACCATCGGCGAGGCCGCCGCCAGCACGCCCGCCCCTGACCAGGCCTTGGGCCCGGTCGCGGGAGAAACGAGCGCGGGCGGCACCGCCGTTCAAGCCGACAGCCAGGGGCAGCAGCCGGCCGCGGCCCGCCGCGAGGACCTCTCTCCGGCTGTGCGCAAGATCGTCGCGGAACAGGGCCTTGACCCGGCGCAGCTGCCCGCGACCGGGCCCAAGGGCAACATCACCAAGGCGGACGCTGTCGCCGCCGCGCAGGGCGGCTTGACCTACCAGGGTCCGCAGTCGGCGGCGCAACCCGTCAGCCAGCAGGCTGCGGCCAGCAGCCCGTCCGCACCGGCACCAGCGCCCGTCTCCCAGGTTCCGCCGGGAGCGCGGCCCGAGCAACGGGTCCCCATGACCCGCATTCGTCAGCGCATCGCCGAGCGCCTCAAGGAGGTGCAGAACACCGCTGCGCTGCTCACCACCTTCAACGAGATCAACATGAAGCCGGCGATGGACCTGCGGAAGAAGTACCAGGACCAGTTTGTCGCCAAGCACGGCGTGAAGCTGGGCTTCATGAGCCTTTTTGTGCGCGCGGCGACCGAGGCCCTCAAGCAGTTCCCGGTGGTCAACGCGAGCGTCGAGGGCAAGGACATTATCTATCACGGCTACTACGACATCGGCATCGCGGTGGCCTCTGACCGTGGCCTGGTCGTGCCCATCCTGCGCGACACCGACCAGCTGAGCCTGGCCGACATCGAAAAGAAGATCGCCGAGTTCGCAGGAAAGGCGCGGAGCGGCAAGCTGACGCTGGAAGAGATGAGCGGCGGCACCTTTTCCATCACCAACGGCGGCACCTTCGGCTCGCTGATGAGCACCCCGATCATCAATGCGCCGCAGAGCGCCATTCTGGGGATGCACAACATCGTTGAGCGCCCGGTTGCGGAGCAGGGCCAGGTCGTGATCCGTCCGATGATGTACGTGGCCCTCTCGTATGATCACCGCATCATTGACGGCAAGGAAGCCGTGCAGTTCCTGGTGACGATCAAGAACCTGCTCGAAGACCCGGCACGGATGCTGCTGGAGGTGTAAGGCGCTCCGCGGGGGGGCAAGGGCGGCGCCGGCCTCTTCGCGTTCAGGGACAAGCGGGCAGCTCTGCGGGGAGGGAGCTGCCCGCCGTTCGCCTAGGAGACTGCCCGGGCACAGGCGCTGGAGGCGACGCCAGACACCGTTCCTCAGAACCTCAGATCTCCTGCAAGGGCCGCTCGGCCAGCCACGCCGGCACCTCATCCGGCGCATAGGTGTCGAAGTACAGCCGGGTGAGGCTGACGAGGGGGTAACCCGAAAGCGGCCCCTCCTCGCGGCGGCGGTCCACGATGCAGGCCACAGCGGCGCACCGGCCGCCCAGAGCCTCCACCGCGCGGACGGCCTTGAGGACGCTGCCGCCGGTGGTGAGCACGTCCTCGACCGCGACAAAGGCTTCTCCCGGCTGGACAGTAAAGGCCTCGCGGACCTTCATCCCGCCCTGGCCGTCCTTTTCCGTGAAGATGGCGCGGGTGCCGTAGTGGCGAGCCGTCTCATAGGCGAGGATGACCCCGCCCATCGCCGGGCCGACGAGGAGACCGGCTTGAATCCCGGCCTCTCGCAGTTTTGCGGCGAGGGCCTGGCCGATCCGCTCGGTGAGGTGCGGATATTGCAGCACGGTGGTGGATTGCAGGAACTTGGGCGAGTGGCGGCCCGACGCGAGCAGAAAATGCCCCTCGTGGTACGCGCCCGCCTCTCGGTAGAGGGCCAGAACGTCCATGCGGCGAGTATCGCATTCAGCCGGGGCGGGAGGGTGCATGATGGGAGACCGGTGAACCAGAGCCTTCAGCCGTCAGAGAGCAGCCATCCGTGTCAGGAGGGAGGCTCCCCATGAATCAGGCGTATGTGGATGCGAGCTGGCACGAGCGGCCCGATGGGTACGGGGTGGGGGGCTGGGGGCTGGTGCTGCTGCGCCCCGGTGAGCTGCCCACCCGCTACCAGGGGCAACTGAACGCGCCAGACAACAACGCCGCGGAGGTGAGGGCGGTGCTTGAGGCGGTGCGGCACGCTCCGGCGGGCGAGGGCCTCACCGTCTATACCGACAACGAGGCCGTGATCGCGTCGGTGGGCCGGGGCCGCGGACCGCACAGGCTCGCCGACCTCGCACGTGCGGTTCAGGACGAGGCGCAGGCGCGGCAGGTGGGGTTGCGCGTGCGGTACGCACCTCGGACCCGGCGGCACATGATGGCCGCGCATGATCTGGCCAACAACGCGCGGCGGGGCCTTTCCTCCCCCGAGCAGGACGGGCCGCAGGCGGACGTCCTGATCGAGCAGCGCCCCGCCCTGCCCGAAGCGCGTGTGAGCCTGCGCCGCCCCGGCGAGCGCGTCACCGCCCTCGTCAACCTTGATCCCCTCTCGGACGTGCCCCCCAGCGCTCAGGCCCTGCTGGCCGCCGTGACCCTCGCTCGCCCCGGAGAGGTGCTGGTCGTGCGCCGGGCGAGCAAGGTCGCCCAGGCCCTCTGGCAAAGGCCCGAACGCGCTCTGCGCCCCGCCGCCCAAGCTCAGCTCACGCAGGCTCGGCAACAGGCGGACGGGCTGGGCGTACAGGTGGAGTTTCAGGGGACGGGGTAGGTCTTTTGGGAAGGGGGCCGTTCAGGCCTCGTAGAAGCCGAGCCGGTGACCGTCAGGGGTCTTTACCGTGAAGGTTCGGCCAAAGGGCATATTGTGCGGCGGTTCAACGATCTCCGCGCCGCGCCGGGCGAGTTGCGCGTGGTAGTTCTCCAGATCCGGCACGATGAAATAGGCGGTCACACCCGCGCCGAGCGGTGGTCTGGCCTCACGGTCTTCACGGATCGCCAGCCCGGCGCCGCTCGCCTGCACAAAGGCGTTCGCGCCCGGACGCTCCTCGGTCGGCTCGAAGCCCAGCACCTCAGTGAAGTAGGCGCGGGCCGCCGGGTAATCGGGCGTATGCAGGGTGACAAAAGCGAGAATGGTCTTCATCTCTGACCTCCTGAGTCCAGCTTGCCGGAGGACAGTGACACCCCTATGTCAGGAGCATCCGCCGCGCTTCCTCGCGGACCTGCTCCCGCAGTTCGGGTGGCTCCAGCACCTGGACGCCCGCGCCCCACGACAACACCCAGGCGAGAACGTCACGCAGGTCACGGACCTGGAGGGTCACTTCAAACCCGCCCGCCACATCCTGTGCTGCCGTCTGGAAGAAATGAGGCCGCTCCCGCACGGCCCGCCGGAGTTCGTCGGGAAACTGCAAGCGGACCCGCACCCCCCGCCGCTCGCGTTCCGGAGCGGGACCGGCCCGCCAGCGGGGGTCAAGCTCGAACGTCTGCGGCAACAGGCGCACCTCGGCCATACGGGTGAGGCGGAAAGTCCGCCGCGCGCCGCGTGCCGGGTCGAACGCTCCCAGGAGCCAGACGCCATTCAGGTGAATCAGGGACAGGGGATAGACCTCCCGCGTTTCCACAGGTGCATCCGGCTTGTGATAGGCGAAGGCCACGGCGCGGCGGCCCAGCACGGCAGCGCGTAACCGCCGCAGCGTCTCGGCGTCCCCACTCTCATTCGGTGGAATCACGCGCAAGTGGCGGCGGAGCTCGACCACTTCCACACGCTTGCCCTCGGGGAGAGCCGCCTCCAGTTTGCGCAGCGCCGAGGTCAATGCCTGGGCATACTCGGCATCGAAAGCCCCCCGCACCGCGTCGCCGCCGAGGGTCAGCATCACCGCCTCTTCCACCGTCAGGTGAAGCGGTGGCAGGAAATAGCCTTCGAGCAGGCGGTAGCCCTTGCCCGGCAAGCTGACCAGCGGCACACCTGCCTCGCCCAGAGCCAGCATGTCGCGGTAAACGGTCCGCACGCTGACACCGAAGGTGCGGGCCAGGTCCTCGGCGGGCGTCCAGCCACCTCCGCGAAGTTCAAGCAGCAACGCGAAGAGGCGGTCCGTCCGGTTCATGGGGAGAGTTTAGGATTCCGGCAGCTTCTCCCCGGCGCGGAATTGCCCCTCACGCCTCCGTCGTCTCCCCCGGCGCCAGCACCCGCACGTCCACGCCGCGCTCCCGGCCTTCGCGCGCAAACACCTGCGGGTCTCCGGTCAACACCGGAAAGGTGCCGTAGTGCATGGGGATGGCGATACGCGGGCGCAGCAGCTCCAGCGCACGGGCCGCCTCCTCCGGCCCCATCGTGTAGTGGTCCCCGATGGGCAACAGGGCCACGTCCAGCCCCCGGTCTCCGATGAGACGCATGTCCCCAAACAGGTTGGTGTCGCCCGCGTGGTACACCCGCACGCCGTCCAGCTCGATCACCAGGCCGGTCGGCATGCCGCCATAGGTTCCGTCGGGAAAGGAGGAGGAGTGCCAGGCGGGGGTGAGGGTCACGCTGCCCCAGGAGGCGCGGTAAGTGCCGCCGATGTTCATCCCGACGGCGTTTTGCGCGCCGTGTTGCTGCGCGTACCCGCCGATCTCAGCGGTGCCGATGATGGGCACGCCGGCTCGGCCAAAGTCGAGCGCGTTGCCCCAGTGGTCGCCGTGGGCGTGGCTGATCAGAACCGCGCTGAGGTTCCAGCCCAGGGCCTCCTCCACAGTGATGGGGGACTGGGGATTGCCCGCGATAAAAGGGTCAATCAGAACGCGGTGCTCGCCGCTTTCGAGAAGAAACGCACTCTGACCCAAAAAACGCAGTTGCATAGGCCTCAGTGTAGGCAGGCGGGGAGCCGGAGTGCACGGCCTTCTCACACTTTCCCTTTTCTCACACTTTCCTCGGGCTGCTCGTCAGCCTGCGGCACGTATAGTGGGCACGTGCCGCAGGCTGGTTTGGGCGGCGGGAAGGAGCACCCCGCATGCTGTTCCCCGGTTCACTGACCGTGAGGGACGTGCTGGACGTGCTGCTGGTCGCGTTTCTGATCTACCAGGGGTACCTGCTGGTGGTGGGAACGCGGGCGGTGAACGTCCTGCGCGGCATCCTGGTGTTTGCGGGCGTGTGGGTGCTGGCAGAGCTGCTGGGGCTCACCACCCTGAGCTACCTGCTGGGCCGCGCGGGCACGGTGGGGCTCTTTGCGTTGGTGGTGCTGTTTCAGCCGGAGTTGCGGGCGGCGCTGGAGCGGGTGGGCCGGCCGCGCGGGCGGGACCAGGGCGCGAGTGGCGCCGCGCTCCAGGACCTGGCCCGGGCGATGGAGCGCCTCGCCGAGCGCAAGACGGGCGCCCTGATCGCCATCGAGCGGCGCACACCGCTGGGCGAGTACGCGGCGACGGGGGTGGCGCTGGACGCGAAGGTGAGCGCACCCTTCCTGGAGGCGCTGTTTGCGCGCAACGCGCCGCTGCATGACGGCGGCGTGATCATCCAGGGGTCGCGGGTGGCCGCGGCAGGCTGCCTGTTTCCTCTCCAGTCGAGTGACGGCACCTACCGGCGCTACGGCACGCGCCACCGCGCCGCCATCGGCCTGTCAGAACTGACGGACGCGGTTGTGCTGGTGGTCAGCGAGGAGCGCGGCTCCATGCGAATCGCGCTTGCGGGGCGGCTGGGGCCGGACCTGAACGGCTCCGAGCTGCGCGAGCAACTGCGGGCCCTGGTGTATGACCGTGCGGACCTCAGCGGGGAATTGCCGGGGCCGCGGGCTGCCTCTGCCGCAGAGCCGCCCACGCGCGCCGAAATAAGCGGGCCGCCGGAACGGGGGAGCGCGTGAAGGAAAGCCGTCTGGGCCGCTGGACTGACCCCCGCCTCCTGTGGCGACGACTGCTGCACAACCTGCCGGCCAAGACGCTGGCGCTGGCGACGGCGGTGGTGCTGTGGCTGGTGGCGACGGCCGATCGCCGCGCCAATGTCGAGCAGAGTTATGACGTGCCGGTCACGGTGAGCGACACGACGGGCGGGCGGGGCGTGGGCACGCGCACGGTCAGCGACCTGTCACCCGCCACCATCCGGGTCACCCTCAGCGGGCGCCCCGAGCGGCTGCGCGAACTGCGCGGCGAGAACATCGAGGCGGTGGTGGACGTGACGGGAGTTCCGGAAGGCAGTTTTACCCGGCCCGTGACCGTACAGGCCCCCACCGGGACCACCCTGCGTGGTCTACGGCCCGAGCGGGTTCAGGGCTTTGTGGATACCGTGCTGACGCGAACGCTGCCGGTGACCCTGAGTGTCGCTACACCGCCCGAAACAAGCGTCCCGCGGTACACCGTCACGCCCACCGAGGCGGCCGTGAGCGGAGCCAGCCGGGTGGTGGGCACGGTAGAACGCCTGGTCAGCAGCCCGGTTTCGCTGCCCGCCGGTGGCGAGCGTGAGGTTCCTCTGCTGGCCCTGGACGCGCGCGGCGCAGCTGTCGAGGGGGTGACGGTGAACCCCCGCACCGTCACGGTCCGCCGGGTGGACACGGGCGAACTGCCCATCAAGAGCCTGCCGGTGGTGCTGGCCGAGCCGCCCGCCGGGCTGCGGGTCACGGCGGTGAGCGTGCAGCCCAGCCGGGTGCGCCTGGTGGCCGCACCGGAACTGCTCGCTCGCCTGCGGGAGGTGGCGGGCACTGTTCCCTACCGCGAGGGAACCTACACGGCCCCCGTCACCCTCCGCGTGCCGGCGGGTGCTCAGGCTCTGGAGGAGGTCAGCGCGCGGCTGACCGTGGAACGTGTTCCCCGCGCTCCTGCCCGCTGAAACGCGGCAAGCAGCGTATAATGCACCCATGGTGTGGCGCATGACCCACATGGCCATATGATCGCTGAGCTGCCCGCCCTGCGGCACCCGCTGGCTGAACTCGCTGGCTGGGACGAACGTGTGCGGCTGCTGGTGCGTCCGCGCCGCTTCGAGCACGTGCTGCGGGTCGCGGAGCTCTCCTGCCGTATCGCCCGCGCCAACGGCCTGGACGAGGCGCGCGCCTACGCCGCGGGGATCCTGCACGACATCGCCCGCGACCTGCCGGACGCCGAACTGCTTCGCCTGGCGCCGCCCGAGTGCGACATCGACCGGGCGCATCCGCTCGCGCTGCATGGCCGCGCCGCTCGCACCCTGCTGGAACGCTGGGGCTATACCGACCGCGTGGTGCTGGAGGCTGTGGAGGACCACACCACCGGCCCGCGCGGGGGCAATCCGGTGGCGGCCTGCGTCTACATCGCGGACGTATCCGAGCCCGGAAGGGGCGTGAATGACGATATCCGCGAACTGGCGCTGCGCGACCTGAATGCGGCCCTCTGCCGCGCCATCGTCTCCAAGGTGACGTACCTTCAGGGGCGCGGCATTCAGGTGCATCCGCGAACGCTGCTGGCGTACCATGCCCTGCCGGGGGCGGGGCAAGCCGCGTCTCCCGCTGCCGATCCTCCCCCGTCCCCATGACTGCCTCTTCGCCTTCCCCCCCACCCCACCTGCGAGCCCGCCTGCGGGCAGTCCAGGTCTTCGGCCTGAGCCTGGCCGCCCTGACCCTGGGCGGCTTTGCAGTGCTGCGTGCACCCGGCGCCGCCGCAGGAAGCGCCGCAGCGAGCGAAGTCCCCCGCTTTACCCTCCTGCTGGCCGGGCGGGACATCGTGTACTGCGCCTACCGCACCCCCTGCCGGGATCAGGACCAGCGCACGGGGCTGCTGCAACCCCCCAACACCGACACCCTGATGCTTGTCAAGGTGGACGGAACCCGCGTCAACGTCCTCAATATCCCGCGCGACACCAACGTAGGGGACTTTGACCCGCGGCGGTCCCTGGCCGAGCAGAAGGTGAATAGCCGTTACTGGGCGGGTGGACCGTCCGCCCTCACGCAGGCCGTCGAGACGATTACCGGAGAACCCGTGGACGCCTACGTGATTGTGCGAACCGACTATGTGGCGCGCGTGATCGACGCGCTGGGGGGCCTGGACGTCACGGTGCCGGAGGGCGGCATCGAGTGGGTGGACCAGGCGGCCGGCGTGAATCTCAAACTGCCTCCCGGCCACCATCACCTCAGCGGAGAACAGGCGGTGCTGTTTTTGCGCGTGCGCAAGGGCTTTGGAGACGACTACGGACGCATCGACCACCAGAAGCAGGCGCTGACGCAGCTCGTCTCGCGCCTGAAGACGCCCCAGGGGCTCACGGCCCTGCCCACCATCCTGGGCGGCCTGGGCCACGGCGTAGAGACGAATGTGGACCCCAACCTGCTGGGCCACCTGCTGCCCCACCTGCCGGACCTCAAGCTCACCTTCGCCACGCTGCCCACCCGGCCCATCCCCGGCACCTTTAACCTGGCCGCCGACCGCGCCGCCCTCGCCCGGGTGTGGAACACCTCTGCGGAGGAGGCCACGAGTTCCTCGCCGGACCTACCGGACGTCACCGTACGCATCGTGGACGCCAGCGGGGCGGGGCTGGGGCCAGCCCTGGAACGGGCGCTGCGAACGCTGGGCTACCGCCGGATCACGGTGCAGCTGGCACCGGCAAGCGGTGAAGCCAGCCAGGTCTTCACCGGACAGGACGTGCGGGCCGCGGGCGAGCTGGCCGATACGCTGGGCCTGCCCCGCCTGCAGGGCGAACGTTTCCCCGTTGCTCCAGGCGAGGTCGGTATTCTGCTGGGAAGAGATGCCCGCCAGAGCCTCGCGGCCCTGCAAGCCCTGAACGGGAATCCCCCCCCTCAACCCCCTGCCACGGAGAACCCATGACCCCATCCCACCCTGAGGCCATCCACCACCAACTTCGCGCTCTTGTGGACGCCGCCCGCGAGCGCCGTGCCGAGAACGTGGTCGTTCTGGACCTCACCGACGTCTCGTCCACCCTGGAATACTTCGTGATCTGCACCGCGACGGCGGGCCTGCAACTGAACGCCGTGCAGGAGAACATCCGCGAGAAGGCGCAGGAGGTCGGCCTTCCCCGACCCACCGTGGAAGGCCCCAGCGAACGCTGGCTGCTCCTCGCCTTTGGGGGGAGCATCGTGGTCCACATCATGACGAAAGAAGCCCGCGAGTACTACGACCTAGAGGGCCTGTGGAGCGACGCGCGAGTGCTTGAGTTTCCCGAGCAACACGGCCCACAGGAGAAGCCCAACCAGACGGTATAGGAGCTCTCTTTCCGGCCCGACCGCTCGCCCTGACATTCGCCTGACCTCTTTTCCCACAATGAGGGCTGATGAGCCACGTGGTCGTGATCGAGGATGAAAGCACCGTGCGGGAGGTGCTGCGCTTTCACCTGGAGCGAGCGGGGCTGCGGGTGAAAGCCTTCGAGAGCACCGAGGCCGCCGGAACAGCGCTGGGGGAAGCGGACGCTCTGGTGCTGGACTGGATGCTTCCCGGCGAGAGCGGCCTGATGTACCTGCGCCGTCTGCGCGCCGATCCCGAGCTGCGCCGCCTCCCCGTGCTGATGCTCACCGCGCGTGCGGCCGAGGCGGAGCGCGTTGAAGGCTTGGAAAGCGGGGCAGACGATTACCTCACCAAGCCCTTTTCGGCTGCGGAGCTTGTCGCTCGCGTGCGTGCCCTGCTGCGCCGCACCCAACAGGACGCGCCGGAACAGCTTCGTCACGGGCCGCTGGGCATCGACCTCAGCGCCGCAGAGGCGCGGCTGGCAGGAACGCGGCTGAACCTGACTCGGCGTGAATTCGACCTGCTGGCCTTTCTGACCCAGAACGCGGGGCGGGTGTACTCGCGCAGCGACCTGCTTGACCGGGTCTGGGGCGCGGATTTCCTGGGGGGCGAGCGCACGGTTGACCAGCACATCACGCAACTGCGCGCGCATCTGGCTGACGATCCCGCTCGGCCCCGCTTTCTGGAAACGGTGCGTGGCAAGGGCTACCGCATGCGGCCCTGGACGGACGAAGAATGAGGGAAAAGACCGTGCGGGCCTCCTGCGGTGATGCCTGGATGGACGCCCTGCCGCAGGCCGTTCTGCTGTTTTGCCGTGAACGCGAACCGGCTGCCCTGACCGTGACGCGGGTCAACGGAGAAGCGGTTCGGCTGTGGGGTGTCCCGCAGGACCGCGCCGCCGGACGACCACTCCTGGAGGTGGTGCGGCGGCACACCCTGGAGGCTCTGGCCGAACGCGGCGGCGAACTCGAGTTGGAGATGGGGGGCCGCACCCTGCGCTGCACCGCAGTTCCCGCCGCACCCGGGGAGGTCGGGGCCCTGATCGTGGAAGACCTGAGCGCACACCGCCGCCGTGAGGCCGAACTGCGCGAGGCGACGGCGGTTCTCTCGCACGAGTTCCGCACGCCGGTGACCGGGCTGCGCGGGGTGCTGGAGGCCCTGGAATACGAGATGCCCCCCGAGCTCGCGCAGAATTTTGTGCGGCAGGGCCTTCAGGAGGTCGAGCGGCTGGCCCGGCTGGTCGAAGACCTGGCGGTCGGCTTTCGGCCCACCCGCGCCCGCACGCTGCCCCTGGCCGAAGCCTTTGCGCGGGCCGAGCGGCTGCTGGCGCCGGAAGTGGCGGCACGCCGCAGCACCCTGACTTTTGGCGCTGGGCATCTCGTGCGGGCCGACCCCGACAAGCTGCTGCAGGTCCTCCTCAATCTGATCGAGAATGCGCTGAAGTACGGCCCAGCGGAAAAACCCATCGAGGTTCTGACCACCCCGCGCGGCCCCTGGGTCGAGGTTGCGGTGCTGGACTACGGCGCGCCTCTGGCAGAGACCGAAAGCCTCTTTCGGGCCCACACCCGTGGTCCGGGAGCCAGCGGCCAGGGCAGCGGAATGGGCCTGTATATCGTTCGCAGCATCGTTCAGGGCTGGGGCGGACAGGTGTGGACCGAACGGCGCGGCGAGCGGAATGCCTTCTGTTTTACGCTGCCGAGCGGAGGGGGAAGCGGCGGGTAGCTCCGGCCTCGCCCCCCCGACCAAGGAGACCTCATGCGTGACGCCCTCGAAACCGATCTGAAAGCCGTCCTCAATGGCGCCCTCAATATGCTCGGCACCGTCGAGCGGATGCTGCCCATCGCCGGGGAAGTGCTGCTGCACGCTCGCCCCGAGCGGCTGGAAGAGGTCAAGGCCATCGACCGCGAGGTGGACGCGCAGGAGGTGAGGCTCGAGGCCGAGTGCCTGCGCATCATCGCGCTGCACCAGCCGGTCGCGCGGGATCTGCGCCTCGTCGCCCTGATTCTGAAAAGCCTCAGCGACATCGAGCGTATGGGGGACTACGCCGTGCACGTGGCGGAAGACGGCGCCGAACTCGCGCAGCAGCCTCCTCTCAAACGCTACGTGAACCTCGCCCGGATGCTCGCGCGTCTGGGGGAGATGAGCGCCAACCTCCGCACCGCCATCGCCGACCGCGACGTTAGCCGCGCCGAAGCCACCCTCACGATGGACGACGAGGTCGACGATCTCTATGAGCAGATCCAGCGTGAACTCGTCACCTACATGCTCGAAGACCCCCGCCACATCTCCAAGGCCCTGATGCTGATGCGGGTGGGCCGCAGCCTGGAGCGAATCGGGGATCACCTGGAGAACGTGGCCGAGCGCGTGCGCTACTGGGTGACCGGACAGCGCGAGGCGTAGGGCGGCAAGCGCACTAGCCCCGGCTCCGCCCGTACTCGTCCGGGGCGTGGTCGTAGTGCTCGGTGTCGTGATAGGTCCGCTCGTCGACCCCACGTTTCCAGTAGCCGGCCAGCTGCATCTGCTGCGGCGGTAGACCGCGTTCTTCGCGCAGGTGGGCGCGCAGGGCCTTGACACCGGCGGATTCGCAGGCCACCCAGGCGAAGGTGGTGGGGGTCAGCGGCAGGGGCGGCAGGGCACGCACGGCCTCTTGCAGCAGCGTGCTTTCCCCCGCGGGTGCCCTGCGGTGGAGCCAGTGCAGGCGCAGGCCGGGTGGGTGTGCCAGCGGCAGTTCATCGGCAGGCCCAGGGATTTCGATCAGAACGTCTCCCGTCGCGTCCTGGGGGAGTTCCTCCAGGAGGCGGGCGATCGCGGGCAGGGCGCAGTGGTCGCCGGCGATGAGGTAGGGACCGCGGGTGAGGGGAAGCGGCGCGCCCAGCGGCCCCACCACACCAACTGGATCACCTGGCTTGGCCTGAAGCGCCCACTGCGCCGCGAAGCCGCCGTGCAGCACCAGATCCACGGTGAGTTCTCCCGCCTCGCGGTTCAGTGCGCGAACCGTAAAGGTTCGTACCACCGGGCGCGGCGCAGTCTCCGGCAGCGGAAGAGCCGTCGTCCCACGCGGCACAATCAGCAGTTTGAAGGTGTGGCCGGGGCCAAAGTCGCGCAGCTCGCCCGCCAGCGTGAGGCGCAGCAGATTGGGGGTGAGCGGCGCTTTGGCAAGGACGTGCAGCAGGCGTGGGGCGGGACGGCCAGGGCGAGGGGAGGGGGAAGAAACAGTCATAGCAACTCCTCTTACTGCGCGCTCACGATCAAGGGGCACTTCAGACAGGGATGCGGGGTGACGGCGACGCGGTGGCCAAAGGCTTCCTCGATGATGGCGGGGGTGAGCACCTCTTCTGGCGTGCCCAGCGCCGTGACGCGCCCTTGCGAGACGATGAGCACTCGGTCCGCGTACTGCGCCGCGAGGTTGAGATCGTGCAGCACGGCGATCACCCCCACACCCTCGGCACACAGGTCGCGGGCCAGGCGCAGTGTGGCGTGCTGGTGGGCGAGATCAAGGCTGCTGGTGGGTTCGTCGAGCAGCAGCACCCGCGCGGGCTTCTGCGGCTCAGCGGGATCCACCCACAGCTGCGCGAGCACCCGGGCGAGGTGAACGCGCTGCTGCTCTCCTCCCGACAGGGTGAGAATGTCGCGGTGCGCGAAGCCCGCTAGCCCCACCCGCTCAAGGGCGGCGCGGGCCACGGCGCGGTCTTGTTCCGTCTCGCGCCGTCCGTGCGGAATACGGCCCAGCAGCACCACGTCCAGCACCTCGTGTGCAAAGGTCAAGGCGGTCTGCTGCGGCAGGGCGGCACGGCGGCGGGCGAGCGCTGACCGCGAGTACGCGTGCAGCGGGTGCCCGAACAGCTGCACACCCTCCCCAACAAGCTCGCCGGTGAGGTGCCCGAGCAGGGTGCTCTTGCCTGCCCCGTTGCGGCCCAGCACTGCGAGCAGTTCGCCCCCCTTCAGTGCAAAGGTGACCCTCTGCAGCAGCTCGCGCCCGGAAACACTGCACGTGAGGTCCGCCACCTCCACCAGCGGGGCGCCGGGTACGGGTGTGGGCGCTGCCTGACGCGCAAGACGCCTCATCGCCGCTCTCCTTTGCGCGCCTGCCGCAGCAGGTAGAGGAAAAAGGGCGCGCCCAGGAGGGCCGTCACGATCCCAATGGGGAGCTCAGACGGCATCACGACCGTCCGGGCGAGCAGGTCCGCCAGCACCAGCAGCGTGGCCCCCGCCAACGCGGCGGCGGGGAGCAGCGCGGCGTGATTCGGGCCGGTCAGCAGGCGCATCAGGTGGGGAACGACCAGCCCCACAAAGCCGATGGTCCCCGCGACGGCCACCCCGGCGCCCACGCTGAGGGCCACCAGCGCCACCACCGCCCACTTCACGGCGGTCACGGGAACCCCCAGGTGTGCGGCGTTGCTTTCGCCCAGCGTGAGGGCATTGAGCGGACGGGCCAGCAGCGGCAGCCCCAACACGCCCACCAGCAGCAGGGGCGCAGCGCTGAGCACCGCAGGCCAGGTCGCGCCGCCCAGCGAGCCGAGCTGCCAAAACGTGATGGAGCGAAGCTGCTCGTCGGTAGCGAGGTAGGTCATCAGGCCGGTTCCCGCCCCACACAGGGCATTCACCGCGATGCCCGCGAGCAACATGGTGGCGACATGCATCCGGCCCCGTTCCTGCGCGAGGGTATAGATCAGGGCGGTGGCCACCACACTCCCCACAAAGGCCATCACCGGCAGCGTGTACGACCCGAACAGGTGAATGCCCAGCACCACGCTCAGTGCGGCGGCCAGGCTCGCGCCGCTGGAGATCCCCAAGAGGCCGGGGTCGGCCAGCGGGTTACGAAACAGGCCCTGCATGGCGGTTCCCGCCACCGCTAGCCCCGCACCCAACAGGAGGCCCAGGACCACGCGCGGCAGCCGAATGGCATAGAGCACGGCGGCCTGCTGGTCCTCGTAGGCCGCCAGGGGCGGCACCCCCAGCGGCGCGAGCAGGATGGAGACCACCTGCGCCGGAGCGATGTGCACCGCTCCCGTTCCGACAGCAAAGACCACCGCCGCCAGCAACCCCAGCGGGAGCAGGGCCAGCGTCCAGCGAGCCCGAACGCGCTGGCGGCTGATGGCCGGAGCCGGGGTCAGGCGGGTGGTCACCGGTCGAAGTCCTTTTTCCACTCGCGGGCGAGCTTCAGCGCGAACTCCGGCAGGCGCGGCCCGATCCAGCGGATGGAGTTGTCCACGGTGTAGATACGCCGGTGTTTGCCGGCGTTCGTCTGCGCCACTCCCGGCATCTTCAGCAGGCCTTCTCTGCCCCCCACGGCGTCGAGGCCACGTTCAAGCATGATGATGGCGTCGGGATTGATCGCGACGAGCGCTTCGGCCGTGAGCGGCTTGGTGTCCTCAAAGGGTGCGGCGTTCTTGCCCCCGGCGAGTTCGATCAGCTCGTTGGCCCCACCCCGAGTGCCGTAGATCGTAGCGTCGCTGGGGCTATGCGCGTACAGAAAGATGACCCTCGGGGCGCGCTTGGGCCGGTTGGCCCGAACGGCCGCGAGGGTGGTGTCAAAGCTCTTGGCCAGCGCGTTCGCGGCACTGGGCACGCCATAGACCTGCGCGAGCATATTCAGCCGGGTCTTGACCCCCTCGAGCCCTCCCGTATCGCTCGCGGGCAGCACCAGCACGGGGACACCCGCCGCTCGAAGCTGCCCCACCAGCGTGGTGTTTTTCGGGGTGGCAAAGTTGTCGGCGGTGCCGATCACCAGGTCCGGCTTCAGCGAGAGGATGCCCTCGGCAGGAAGCTGGGCCCAGTGCCCCACGCTGGGAATCTTGTTGGGGGGGTAGGTGCCGGTAATGTCCGTTCCGACGATGGTGTTTTGCTTGCCCAGGCGGTAGATGAGTTCTACCGTGGTGCCGTTGAGGGCAACCACCCGCTTGGGGGCACTGACGTTCACGGTCACGCCGTCGGCCCCCTTCACACTGGCGGCAGAGGCGGCGGACAACAGGGCAAGGCTGAGGATGAGGACGGTCTGGGGAAACTTGGGCATAGCACACTCCGAAACAGCACAGGAAGGCTCTCCTCACTGCACGCCGGCAGTCAGGAACACGACGGTCGCGCCTATCCTGCTTAAACCAAGCGAATAAGTCAAGTTTAGCGGGGAGGGCCCCACCACACCAACCCCGGTGGGTTCTTCCAAGGTGGCTGCGGCCCTGCGGGACCTACTCGCCCGCGTCCTCGGCCCACAGCGCCCGCATCTCCGCGCTGCGCTCCAGGAGCTCTTCCAGGGTGCCCTCGTCGGTCAGTTGGCCGTCTTCCAGCAGCAGGATGCGGCTCGCGCGGCTGAGGGCAGCGCGGCGGTGCGAGACGACGAGGCAGGTGGCGTCTGTCTCCCGAAAGAGGCCGTCCCAGAGCTGCGCCTCGGTGCGGGCGTCCAGGGCGCTCGACACATCGTCAAACACCAGCAGGTCGGCTCCGGTGGCGAGCATTCGGGCCACCGCCACACGTTGCATCTGCCCCCCCGAGAGCTTGACGCCACGCGCCCCAACCGGGGTCTCCAGCCCTGCGGGGAGCCCCGCAAGGTCGGGTTCCAGCACCGCGAGGCGAAGGGCCCGCTCGAGGCGGTTCGGGCCGCTGCCCTGAAGCACGTTCTCGCGCAGGGTATCGGAGAAGAGGCTGGGAAGCTGCGCCGTGTACGCGCTGCGGGGGGGCACGAAAAAGGTCGCCGGGTCCGTCACCTCTGTGCCGTTCCAGAAGACGCGGCCCCCAGCGCGCGGCATCAGCCCCAGCAGTGCCCGCAGCAGCGTGGTCTTGCCGCTGCCGATGCGCCCGGTCACAACCACGAATTCGCCCCGGCGCAGGCGGAAACTCACGTTTGTCACGCCCGCGCTGCCGGGATGATGGGCGCTCAGATCCTCCACCCGCAGCTCTTCGAGCGGTTCAGCGCGCGGCGCGGCAGACGCAGGGGGCAGCTCGCCCTGTAGGTACACCGGGTGGTGCGCGACCACCGTGCCGGGGGGCGCGTCCTGAAGCAGCCGCTCCATTCGGTCATAGCTCACTCCGGTGCGTCGGTGACGGGCAATCGCATCCCCAAAAAAGGCCATGCTCCCGGTCAAACGCGGCAAAAGGCCGATGAACAGCACGAAGTCGGCCACGTCCATCACGCCGCCCCGCACCTGATTGGCCCCCAGCAGCAGCACCAGGCCCACCGCCAGATTCACCATGTTGACGTTCAGGCCGCGAATCAACTCGGTGAGCAGCACGTCACGCAGGGCGGACCGGCGGCGCACCTCGCCCAGCCGCTCGAGGTGGGTGACCATCTGCGCCTCGCGGGCAGCGAGCTTGACGGCGCTCACGGCCCCGAAGGTCTCCCCGATGAAGTCGGTGACGCGGGCCGTGGCCTCGCGCATCCGGCGGCGGTAGGCGCGGATCCGCGGCGAGAGGCGCCCCACGAAGAGAATCATCAGGGCCAGCGGCGTGCACACCAGCAGCGTGATCACCGGGTCCACCCGCACCATCATGGCGACCGCCAGCACGCAGTAGACGACGAAGCCCGCACCGTCCACCCAGACCTCGGTGTACGCCGCCACGTCATCCACGTCGTCGCGAAAGCGGCTGACGGCCTCGGCGGGGGTGTCGGGCAGGCGCCGCGAGCCGCGCGCGGTCAGCAGGTAACTCAGCAGGTTGCGCCTAAGAAGCGCGTCCAGCGTGTACCACAGCTCGATCCAAGCCCGGAATGCCCCGTAAAAGACGCCAAAGCGGCTCACGCGCACAAGGGCGAACCACCCGACCGAGACCCAGGCCGCGGCGATGAGCGGGTCCATGGGCTGGTCTGCCGTCCTGAGCCGGTCGGCCTCCTCCAGCCGCTCAAAGACCCCGCTGACGGCCAGCGTCAGCAGGGCGGGGGAGGCGTGGACCATTCCCCACATCAGCAGGTTAAAGGCAAAGAGCCAGGGACGGTAGGCAAACAGCCTGCTGGAGAGGGCAAAGGTGCGTTCCTGAGAGGCGGGCGAGGTGGTCATGGGCAGCTCCGGAGAAAGGGTGAGGGGTGAGGCAGAAGCGAACCAGGGCCGCGCACGCCACGCCGCCCCACGGGCCTCTGAGCGCCCTTCACGCGAGCACCCCCTCGTCCTCCAGCGCTCCTGCCCGCAGCAGCTTCGCGTAGTGGCTGTGCGGGTCGCGGGCAAGCTGAGCACGGGGGCCGTCTTCCAGCACACGGCCGTCACCCAGGACCAGGATGCGGTCGGCGCGGGCCACCGTGTCGAGGCGGTGCGCGATGACGATGGCGGTGCGTCCGGCGAGCAGACGGCCCATGGCTCGGGTGAGCTGCGCTTCCGTCGCGGGGTCGAGGCGGCTGCTGGGTTCGTCGAGGACCACGACGGCGGGGTTGCGCAGCAGCACGCGGGCAAAAGCCAGGAGCTGTGCCTGCCCCGCGCTCAGGCTACCGGCGGGAAGGGGGGTTCGCACGCCCTGCGGAAGCCGGGCGAGCCATTCCCCCAGACCGACCTCACGCAGCGCGGCTTCTACCTCGGCGTCGGGCACCGACCCATCGAAAAAGGAGAGGTTGTCGCGCACGCTGGCCTGAAAGAGCTGCACGTCCTGGGTGACGACGGCCACGCGGCTCCTGAGGCTGGCAAGGCGGACATCGCGGGTGTCTACCCCGCCCAGCCGCACGCTTCCGCCCGTGGGGTCGTAGAGCCGCGAGACCAAGCGGGTGAGGGTGGTCTTGCCGCTGCCGGTGCGGCCCAGCAGGCCCACGGTCTGCCCGGCGGGGAGGTAGAAGGACACGTCCTGTAGCACGGGGCGCACCGTAGGGTCTTCCGGTACGTAGCTGAAGTCGACGTGCTCAAAGCGCAGGTCGAGCGGTCCCTCAGGCAGGTCGCGCGTTCCCTCGGCCAGCCCCGAACGCAGCGCGAGCAGTTCGCCCACGCGGCTCAGCCCCGCGCCCGCCTTTTGGAGGTCCTGAAGCTGCTGGGTGAGCTGGTCGATGGGTTCTTCCACCATGCTCATGTACTGGTAGAGCAAGAAGGCGGTGCCCAGCGTGATCGCGCCCGCCGCGTACAGGCTCACGGCGGCGCTCAGGATGCCCACGTACCCAAGGGCGAACAGCACCATGCTGAGCTGCCACACCAGGCTGCGCCGCCGCCAAGAAAAGGTGCTGCGCTCGAAAAACTGCCGCTGCACCCGCAGAAAGCCGCGCAGGTGGTGTTCTCCCGCCCCCAGCGAGCGGATGTCATCCAGGCCCGCGAGCCGCTCTTCGACGTAGCCGAAGAGCCGCGCGCTGCTCTCGCGTTCCAGGCGGGTGGGTTCCACGCCCTTCTTCCGCACCCGGTTCATCGCCAAGAGCGTGACGATCACAAAGAGGGTGATGCCCACGCCGACGCGCCAGTCGGTCAGGTAGAACATCGAGACCGCGCCGGTCAGCAGCAGCGCCGCGCCGAACACCCGCACCGCAAACTGCGAGAAGAAGTTGCTCAGGGCCGTCACGTCGCCGTCGATGCGCTCGATCATCTCGCCGGGGGTACGTTCCTTGTGTTCACGCATATCCAGCGAGAGCAGGTGGCGCATCAGGTCGGCGCGCAACCGGTTGGTGGCCGTCCAGCCCACCCGCGCCCCCACGTAGGTCGCCCCGGCGGTGAGCAGTTGGACGCCCACCGCCAGCGCGATATACAGGCCCGCCAGCCGCGCGAGCAGGCCCACATCTACGCCCGCGCCCAGCCGAGCATGGTCCACAAAGCGCCGCAGCAGCTGCGGCAGCAGCAGGTTGAGGCCGGTGCCGGTGAGAAGCAGCGCGGCCAGCAGGACGACCTGCCACTTCAGCGGCCCGAGGTAGTCACGCAGGACCACCAGCGTGCCCGAACGCGGCGGGGAAGAGGGAGAGGAAGCGTCCGGCATCCCCTCAAGCTAGGGCAGCGGGGAGTGGGGATGCATCCGCCGAGTGGCGCAGTCGGGGTCTACAGCTCCGCCAGCTTCGCCAGCACCACTTCGGGCCGCACGGTGTACTCGCTCGTCTTCGCCTCCACGTGTTCGAAGCGCACGATGCCCGCTCTGTCGATCAGGAAGACCGCCCGCCCGCTGATGCCGCGCTCGTCGATGGCGACGCCGTACCGCCGAGCCACCTCCAGATTCATGTCCGCAAGCAGCGGCACCTCGATCCCGTACTCGGCGGCCCAGGCCCGGTGCGCGTACACGCTGTCACGGTTCACCCCCAGGATCACGGCCCCGGCCTCCGCGAAGTCGTCCTGACGACCAGAGTACTCGGGAAGCTGCATGGAGCAGACCGGGCTGAAGTCGAGGGGATAGAACACCAGCACCACATGCTTTTGCCCGCGGTAACTGCTGAGCGTGACCGGCTCCCCCAGGGTGGAGGGCAGCGTGAAATCGGGCGCGGGCTGACCGAGAAGGCTCATGACGCCATGCTAGCGGGCGGGGCCGCCCCCTGCACGAACGCTTGCCGAGCGTTGCACCGCGTCCCGGTTCGGCGCTCTGGCCGCTCGGGGGAACTAGGCTAGATCCCTCCCGCCCAGCATTCCGCACCCACACAAGGAGGCCCCCAGTGGCTGAGATTTTCCCCCCCAACATGCTTCAGGAGCGCCCGCGCACGCCCGCCGGGCTGCTGAGCAACCGCGAAAAGGACCGGCTCATCGAGCGCGGCTTTCTGGGCCTGTACCGCTGGTACACCGCCCGCAGCCAGGAGACGCGCAACTGGAACCCCGACAAGAGCTTTGACTGGCGGAACATGCAAAAGAACCTCCCTCCAGAGGTCATCACCGTCATCCAGGGCTTTTTTGCGGTGGAGCAGTACGCCCCCGACTTCACCTCCAACCTGGTTCATCTGGTGCGCCGCAGTCACGGCCGCAGCCACTTTCAGCTCCGCTGGGGCAGCGAGGAAGAAAAGCACGCCGACGCCTGGGAAAACGCGGTCCTCTTCAGCGGGCAGCGCAGCCCGGAGTGGATCGCGGAATACAAGGACCGCCTGCGCTCGCAAACCTGGGAACTCCCCTTTCCCGACGCGATTCATAACCTGGTGTACACCGTGTTTCAGGAGCGGGCCACCCAGCTCAACTACCTGAATCTGATGAAGATCGCCCAGGGCAGGAGCGAGAAGCCGCACCTCAGGGGCGTGACTGATCCGGTGCTGGCAAAAGTCGCCCAGACCATCGCGGTGGACGAGGCCGCGCACTACAACTTCTTCCTCGAAGGCGTGCGGATGTACCTCTACTACTACCCCGAGCGCACGCTGGAGGCGATCAAGAACGTGATCAGCCAGTTCGCGATGCCTGCCGCCACCCTGGTGCCGGACTGGCAGGAGTTCTACGAGACGGTGTACCGCGCCGGGATCTACGGCCCGCGTGACTTTTCTCGCGACGTGATGCAGGTGGCCTTCCGCAACCTGGGGATCGAGAGCCGCAAGGCGCTGGAAGAGGGCATCAAAAAGACCCGCGAGGTGCCTGACTTCGAGGGCGGCAACTTCAAGACCACCGCCATCTGGGACACCTTCGACTACGGCGCGGTCGAGGGCGACGTGCGCCGCCTCCATCTCAAGATTCAGGAGTACGAAAAGGGGATTGGCTTTGACCTCTACGACCCCACCGAGTTCGTAGAGAACCCGGAAGTGCCCAAGAAGCCCGGGCAGGCCGCCGACGACTAAGCGCCCGAGCTCCGGGTCCCCCGTAGACTGACCTCCAGATGCGAACGCTGGAGGTCTTTCTCGTCTTCCTGCGGCTGGGCCTCACCAGTTTCGGGGGACCGGTCGCGCACCTCGGGTATTTCCGCGCAGAACTCGTGGAGCGGCGCCGTTGGATCAGCGAGGCAGGCTACGCCGATCTCGTGGCGCTCGCGCAGTTTCTGCCGGGGCCGGCCAGCAGTCAGGTGGGGCTTAGCCTGGGGCTGCTGCGGGGGGGCTGGCCGGGCCTCTTGGCCGCCTGGACGGGCTTTACCCTGCCCAGCGCGCTTCTCATGTTCGCTTTCGCGCTGGGCATCACGCACCTGCGGCCCGAAATGGAGGCCGGATGGCTCGCGGGGCTCAAGGTGGCGGCTGTGGCCGTGGTCGCACAGGCGGTGGCCGGGATGTGGACCACCCTGGTGACGGACCGGCTGCGGGCGGCCCTCGCGCTGGGGACCGCGGCGGCCCTGCTGCTGGTGCCGGGAGCAGGCGCACAGGTCGCGGCGCTGCTGCTGTGCGCGTTCGTCGGCTGGCGCAGCGTTCCCGGCGGGGCACCAAACGCCGCGCACCTGCCGGGGGTGCCGGTCTCACGGCGACTGGGCCTGGCCCTGCTGCTGGCTGCCGGGGCCGGTCTGCTGCTGCTGCCCCTGCTCGCGCCCCTGGGACCCGGCTGGGCTCTGGCCGCTGCCACCTTTCGCGCGGGAGCGCTCGTGTTCGGGGGCGGCCACGTGGTGTTGCCGCTGCTGGAAGCCGGGCTCGTTCCGCAGTTTCTGTCGCATCAGACCTTTGTGGCGGGCTACGGGGCAGCCAATGCCGTTCCCGGACCCCTGTTTACCTTTGCCACCTACCTGGGCGGCGCTCAGACGGCACTGCCCGCCGGGCAGGGTGCCCTGGTCGCCACCCTGGCGGTGTTTTTGCCCGGTGCGCTGCTGATGGTCGGCGCGCTGCCCTTTTGGGCACGGCTGGCGGCGCAGTCCTCCATTCGCTCGGCGCTCGCCGGCCTGAATGCGGGCGTGGTGGGTCTCCTGCTCGCAGCGCTCTACACTCCGGTGTTCACGTCGGGCATTCAGGGCCCCGCTCAGGCCGCGCTGGCGCTGCTGGCCTACGCCGCCCTGACGGCGGGTCGAGTGCCCGCCTGGGGGGTGGTGGGCGGTTGTGCGGCCGCCGGCGAGGCCCTGTTCTAGGGCGAGCGCTCCTCCTCTAGCCCGTAGATCTCCAGAAACCGCCGCACCCGCGCCTCGAGCGTGGGCAAAGGGGCGACCTCGCCGCAGACCCAGTCGGGCTGGTAGTTGCGGCAGACGGCGGGGCGGGCGGCATAGATCCCGCAGAGGCAGTCCCGGCCGAGGTGCCGGCAAACCACCCCCAGCGGCTTGCCCAGGGCGTGGATGTCAGGCGCTGCGCAGCACGCGCCGCACGCTGTACAGCCGCGCACAAGCGGGGAGCGGGGCGGAAAGTCGGGTGGGGGGATGAAGGGATCCATAGGGGGTGAGACCACGCTCGCGCACCGACCCGGTGCCCGGGTAGCCCCGTGCTAGCGAAAGGCCTGCGCCGCCTGAAGGAGCGCGTCATTCTCGGCGGGCGTGCCGACCGCAACGCGCAGGCAGCCCGCAAGTCCCGGCAGCTGGTCCTGACGCCGAACGACGATGCCGTGCTCGAGAAGGTGACGGTAGGCGGCCTCAGCGTCCGGGGTGCGGATCAGGTAGAAGTTGGCCGCAGAGGGCAGCACCTGCCAACTGGGGTGGCCTTGCAGGGCCGCAAAGATGCGCTCGCGTTCGCGGCGGACCTCCTCGGCCCGTTTCCGCACGTAGTCGGGGTGTTCCAGGGCGACTTCCAGCGCCGTCTGCGTGAGGGTGTTCACGTTGAAGGCGGGAACCAGTTTCTGGAGGTGCGCTGCCAACTGCGGACTGGCGAGCGCGTAGCCCAGCCGCAGGCCCGCTAACCCCCACGCCTTGCTGAAGGTCCGCAGGCTGAGACGGTTCTCGCCCTCCCGCACCAGAGCGCGGTAATCGGTTCCGCTGTACTGGTGGTACGCCTCGTCGAGCACGACCACCCAGTCACCCGCCGCCTCCACCACCTCGCGAACAGCCGCCGCAGTGTCCGCATAGCCGGTCGGGGCGTGCGGCTCGGTGATGTACAGCACGCCCGGTGTGTTCTCGCGCAGGGCGGCCTGAAGTCCCGCGACGGGAAGCGAACCATCGGGGTTGAGGGGCACTTGAACCAACGTCGCGCCCAGAAGCTGCGCCTCCAGGGTGTACACGCTAAAGGTGGGGCTCACCGTGAGGACCGTCTGTCCGATGCCTGCCAGCTCAGTGAGCAGCTTGATGAGCACGTTGCTGCCCGGCGTCACCACCACGGCCGCCGGGTCCCAGTCTTCGTAGGCCGCGATGGAGGCCTTGAGCGTGTCGGCGTGCAGGTCGGGATAGCGGTTCCAGGGTCGGGCCAGCATTCGTTCGGCAGCGAGCGCCTTGAGATCTGCCGGAAAATCGTAGGGGCTCTCGTTTTGGTCGAGCTTGATGGGCACGTCAATGGGCGTAAACGGGTAGGCGGGCACCGCACGAACGGCGGGGCGCACCCCCGCGGGGTCCGGCGCGGCAGCCGTGGAGGGCAAAGGCTCGGTGGTCATGCGCCCGTTCTACCACCCGGCACCGGGAAGCGCCGCCTCGTCCAGCCATCCCAAACGGCTTCCGGTCACTCCATTCTGGAATCCGTCCTTCTTCCGCCGGTCGGGCTTCAACCGGAAGCCGGATCAAACGGACGTTCGCTGGTCTGCGTGCTAGGCTGCATCCACGCACGCGCTGCCTGCGCCCTTGCCATGATGGACCGCTCCCCCGATCTTCCCGCGCCCGAAGCCCCGGCCAGAACCCGCCGTGAGCAGATCCACGACGTCGCCAGCCGCCTCTTTTCCGAGCGCGGCTACCACGCGACCAGCATGCGTGACCTCGCGGGAGAGCTGGGCATGCAGGGGGGGAGCCTGTACGCGCACATCAGCGGCAAGGAGGAACTGCTCGTGGAGATCGTGCAGCGGGCTGCACGGCAGTTTGATGAGGCCCTCTTGACGCTGCGCGACGTGCCGCTTCCCGCCGAGCAGAAGCTGCGCGAGGCGATGTACCGGCATATCCGCGTGGTCGCGGACAACATGGAAAGTGCGACGGTCTTCTTTCATGAGTGGAAACACCTCTCGCCGGAGGCCTACGCCCGCGTCACGACCTGGCGCGACACCATCGATGCCTTTTACCGCGATCTGATTCGCCAGGGCCTCCAAGAAGGCCGCTTTCGAGCTGATCTCGACGTTAAGATGACGGCCAACCTCATTCTGTCCGCCGTGAATTGGACCTACACCTGGTACCGGCCCGGGGGGACCATGACGCCCCGCGACGTGGCGGAGCGGTACGCCGACATGCTGCTGGGCGGCCTGCGAGCGCCAGAAACGCCATGAGCCACCCGACCGTCACTGTTCGCATCCGCGACGCCCTGCGGTACGCCCAGCGCCGGGCTGCTCAGCTGGGCCGCACCCAACAGCTCGAACTGGGTGAGGACCTCTTTATTCGTATCGCGCCGGGCGGGCGCAAGTTCCTGCTGTTCTGTCTGGACGGCGAACCGGACCAGGCGACCGCCCGCGCCATCGCCGAAGTGCTAGGGCTTCACAACCCGCAGTATGGCTGGCACCAGGGCGCGACCCTGCGTTCGCTCACGGTGATCGAGACGGGGGCCGAGGAGCTCGGCTGACCGGTCCCTGATGGAACCTTTAGGGCTTGGTTGAGGAAGCACTGAACCGGCCCCACACCGAAGAACGTACCGTAAGGCGGTATGAAAAGACTTCTTGCGTTCCTGACGCTTCCACTGGCCCTCGCCTCGTGCAGCACCTTTGGGGTGCCCAATGGGGACGTGACGGGCGATATCTCCAACGCTCCGGTGGGTCAGGGCACGGTCCGTCTGGCCCTCCGGGGCGTCACCTTTGGCGGCACCACCAACGAGACGGTCGAACAGTTCGCGGTCACGCCTACCGACAAGGGCATCTACGCGATCAGCCTGCCCCCCTCGCCCCGCGACGGTGGCTACGAGGTGATCGCCTACGTGGACAGCAACGGTAACCGGCAGTACGACTCGGGCGAGACGCGCACCCAGTCGAACGGCAAGACCCTGGTGTACACCAGCAGCAATGTCGTCGGCACCTTTACGGGCCTCAGCAAGGGCTGGAACCTGGTGCAAGACGGCCAGGTCGTCCAGCGCGGTACCCCCTTTCACAACTACGACCTGACGTTCTAACGCCGCGCAGGACGCGAGTAGAGGCGGCCTCCTTGGGGAGGCCGCCTCTTCCGGGGTGCCCTTAGGCCTGTGCCTGAGGATGTGTGCCCTCAAAGGTCTGTTTGAAGTTCTGGAGGTCGTCGGCGATCTGCTGGCTGGGTTCCTCACCGAACAGCTTGGCCACCGCCGCCCCCAGCGCCCCGGCCGGCGGACGGTAGGAGAGGGCGACGTGAACGCGCGTGCCGCCGTTGGGCAGGCTTTCAAACTGCACGCTGCCCGCATTGTCCACCGTCGCACCGGGGAGGGAATGCCAGCCGATCCGCTCACCGGGCTTGTCGTTCACAATCTCGGCTTCCCACTCGACGTGTGTGCCGAGGGGTGCCTTGGCCACCCAGCGGCTGCGGCGCTCGTCGAGCACCGTCACGCTTTCCAGATGGCTCATGATGCGGGGCAGGTTTTCCAGGTTCCGCCAGTAGGCGTACACCTGTTGGGCAGGGCGATCAATCACCACGCTGTGCTCCACGAAAATCGGCTTGGCGGCGTTCGTGTTGCCGCTCAGCCCCGCCGCGGCCATCACCGGGTCATTGCCGGTCGCGGCGCGGTAGGCGAGGTAGCCCCCCACCGCCGCCAGCCCCAGACCCAGCACCCCGCCGCGCCTGAGCCCCATCAGCAGCAGCGCGCCGCCAGCGGCCCCACTGATCAAGCGCCCCTGGTCCATGCTCTTGCTGCCTTCCTTGCTCTTCGAGTTGTCCATATTTGCGCTCATAGGTTTTCCTCCGCTGCGCCGCAGTGTAGGGCCGCGCTCTCATTTTCCGGGTGAACCCTTCCCCAAGCCACATTTAATGGTGAGAAGGGGGTGGCCCTAGCCTAGCGCTCCTCGTTGCGGTCGTCGCCACTCGCCCCGATGAGGTCGGCGTCCTGCCCCTGACCCGCCGGCCGCAGCATCCCACTGTTGTCCATCTGCCGAGCGGGATCACTCTGACCGGTCATCCCGCTGGACAGACCGCCGGATTCTGCGTGCTGCTCCACGATCTCCTGTGTGGCCCGCCGGTCCGCCGGAGTGGTGCCGCCCTGCTGGCTGACATCGAGGTTGCTGTTCGTGTCGGGCGTGTTCGGCGTCGCACCCATGTAGGACGCTGTCTCACCGCGTCTCTTCTCATCCATGCGGGAACCTCCGGTGCCTATGCTTTCCCGCCATCCCGGAAAGCGGATGTGCTCGCCTTGACCCCCTCCTCATGCACCCGCCGCGCTAGGCTGGCGGCCATGAGTGGCCAGGCCAAAGCTCTTCGCGTCGCACCGTCTCGCACACCTTGTCCTGGGCGATTCGGCCGTTGGCCGGTGAGCCGTGCTGGGAGCGCAGCATGACCAGCCGCGCCCCACAGCCGGGCCGCTTGGATGCCCTCTCGCTCGGCGCGATTCTGATCACCATCGTGTTTTGGGCGTCGGCCTTTGCGGGCATTCGGGAGGGCCTCAAGGCCTTTTCGCCGGGGCACCTCACCCTGTACCGCTTTCTGGTGGCGGCGGCGGCGCTGGGTGCGTACGCGTGGGCCGCGCGCCTGCCGCTGCCTTCACGCCCAGACCTCGCCAGGATCGCGGGGCTGAGCTTTTTCGGCATCACGCTCTACCACGTCTGTCTCAATTACGGAGAGCTGAGCGTACCCGCCGGAACGGCCAGCCTGATCATCGCGGCGGGACCGGTGATGACGGCGCTCCTCGCCACACGCTTCGGCGGTGAGCGGCTGAACGCGCTTGGATGGCTGGGCACCCTGGTCAGCCTGGCGGGCGTGACGCTGATCGTGCTGGGAAGCGGTGAGGGGCTCGCCTGGACGCGGGGCGCGCTCCTGATCCTGGCGGCGGCCCTCTTCACCAGCCTCTATTTCGTGTTTCAGCGGCCACTGCTCGCGCGCGTCAAGCCCCTGCACTTCACGGTCTGGAGCCTGCTGACCGGTACGCTGCCGCTGCTCGTCTTCCTGCCCGGCTTCGGAACCGAACTGGCGCGGGCACCGCTTCCCGCCCACCTCGCCGTGATCTACATCGGCCTGTTCCCCGCGGCGCTCGCGTACCTCACCTGGACCTTTGCCCTCGCGCGGGTAGGCGCGGGCACGACGAGTTCTTTCCTGTACGTCAGCCCGGTGTTCGCCATCCTGATCGCCTGGGTGTGGCTGGGCGAGCTGCCCACGCTCCTCACCGTGATCGGTGGGGCGGTCGCGATCGCCGGGGTCATTCTGGTCAACACCTGGGGGCGCCCCCGATCATGAGCCTGCCGAAAGACGTCGCGGTACGCCTCAGGGGTGTCACCGTGCGCCTGGGTCGCCAGACGGTGCTGGAAGACGTCGACCTCACCGTTTTGCACGGCGAGTTTCTGGCGGTGATCGGCCCTTCGGGAGGCGGAAAAAGCACGCTCCTGCGGGTGCTGGCCGGGTTGCTGCGCCCGCAGGCGGGAACGGTGGAGATCGCCTCAGCCCCCGCGCTGATGTTTCAGGACAACCGGCTGCTGCCCTGGCGCACGGCGCTGCGGAACGTGGAGCTGCCGCGTGACCTGGGGGCCGGGAGCGGCTTGGAGCCCCGACGGGCTCTGCAGATGGTCGGGCTGGACGCCTACGCGGACTACTATCCCGCGCAGCTCTCGGGGGGGATGCGGGCCCGGGTCGCGCTGGCCCGCGCGCTGGCCCAAAGCCACGACGTGCTGCTTCTCGACGAACCCTTTGCCGCACTCGACGCGCTTGTGCGCGAACGCTTTAACGCCGAGCTGCGGCACCTGCACGACAAGACCGGGCGCACCACCGTCCTGGTCACGCACTCCATCCGCGAGGCCGTGTGGCTGGCCGACCGGGTCGCCGTGCTGCGCGGCGGCCGTATCGTGGCCGTGCTCGATACGCGCGGGGCGGGACGGGTCACGGCGTACACCGACGGCCTAGAAGCCGAACTGCGGGCGCTGCTGGGCACCGGAGACAGCACCCGCGTCCTCCAGGAGACGGCCCCCCGCGCGCGCCTAGGCTGGCTGGCGCCCGCGGCCGCGCTGCTGGCAGGCCTGGTGCTGTGGGAGGTCGCCGCCCGCGCCATCGGCGTGCCGCTGCTGCTTCCCACACCCGCGCAGGTCTGGGCGGAGTTGAGCCGGACGCCCGGCGAGTTCGCCGCCGCCACCTGGGGCACCGCCCGTATTGCGCTCCTGGGCGCGCTGCTGGGCTCGCTGACAGGAGCGCTGATCGGCTATCCCCTCGCCAAGTCGCGCCCCCTAGAGCGCTTCCTCAGCCCCTTTGTGGTCGCGTCGCAAAGCGCGCCCATCGTGGTGCTCGCCCCGCTGCTGATCACCTGGTTCGGCTTTGGCTTGATTCCCGCGGTCCTGGTGAGTGCGCTCTCGGCACTGTATCCCGTGATGATCGCCACCATCGTCGGGGTGCGCGAGGTGCCGCCGACCAACCATGAGCTCTTCTCCACCCTGCGGGCCACGCCCTGGCAGCGCCTGACCCGGCTCGAGCTCCCCTCGGCCCTTCCCGTGATGCTGGGCGGACTGCGCCTGGCCCTCTCGCTGGCCCTGATCGGCGCGGTCGTGTGGGAGTTCGTGAGCAATCAAACCCCCGGGCTGGGCTTCCTGGTCAACCAGGCCCGCGCCTACTACCAGACGCCCCGTCAGTTCGCCGCCATCGCCCTCCTGGTCGGCTTGGGCGTAGGGCTGTACCTCGCCGTCACGGCGCTTGAGCGGCGGGTGCTGCGGCACCGCAGACAGGGATAGGGCAGAGCTGTACCCTGCTTCACATGGACAGGCCAGTCGTTTGCGTGGGGGCATTGGTGTGGGGTCCGGACGGGCGCGTTCTCATTGTCCGCACCACGAAATGGCGCGGGCTGTGGGGCGTGCCCGGCGGCAAGGTGGACTGGGGCGAGACGCTGGCCGCCGCCGTAGCGCGCGAGTTCCGCGAGGAAACGGGCCTCGCGCTCACGGACGTGCGCTACGCCCAAACGCAGGAAGCCGTCCTGAGTCCGGAATTCCACAAGCCCGCCCACCTGCTGCTGGTGGACTTCTTCGCGCGAACGGATGAACGCGAGGTCACCCCCAACGAGGAAATCGAGGCCTGGGCCTGGGTGCCGCTGGCGGAGGCGGCGGGATATCCGCTGAACACCTTCACGCGCACGCTGGTCGAACTGGCCCAAACGCGGGAGGAAGCGTGAGGGGCACCGCCCTGGTGACCGGCGCCGCGCGGGGCATCGGGCGGGCGCTCGCGCTCGCGCTGGCCGCCGAGGGCTACGCGGTCGCCGTGCACTACCGGAACAGCGCGGCCGACGCGCAGGAAACAGCGCGGCTGTGTGGAGAATGGGGCGTTCCCACCACCACTCTGCAAGCCGACCTGACGAACTCCGCACAGGCCCGGCAACTCGTGCGGGAGGCGCACACGGCCTTTCCTGGCCGGGGGTTGGCCGTCCTCGTGAACAATGTCGGGAACTACGTGCACAAGCCGCTGCTGGAGACATCCGACGCCGAGTGGGCCGACATGCTCGCCAGCAACCTCACCGCCACCTTCGCCACCTGCCAGGAAGCTGCTCCCCTGATGCGTGAGGCGGGGTTCGGGCGAATCGTGAATCTGGGATACGCGGGCGCACGGCACCTGATCGCCCGGCCCGGCATCGTGCCCTACGCCATTGCCAAAGCGGGCGTCCTGCACCTCTCGCACGCCCTGGGCAAGGTGCTGGCCGGAAGCGGCGTCAGCGTAAACGTGGTCTCTCCCGGCGTGATCGAGACCAGCGTCAGCCAGCCCCTGCGCGAGATTCCGGCTGGGCGGGTCGGAACGGTGCAGGAACTGGTGGACGCCGCCCTGTACTTTGTGCGGGCCAGCGACTACGTGACCGGGCAGGAACTGGAGGTGGCGGGGGGCTGGAACCTATGAGCGGGCTGACCCGGATGCCTCGCGCCGCTCACCTCACCGGCACCACCCGCAGGTCCATCACCACGTTGCGGCCCGGCGGCAACTCCTGGGCGGCTGCGCTGCGGTACAGCAGGCGGCCTTGTGGGCCGTAGACACGGGCCGTCACCGCGTAGACGCGCCGGGAATCCAGGCGAACGGGGTTGAACTGGAGCTGGTAGGGGGTGGAGAGGCGGGAGGCGGGAAAGCTGATGGTGAGGAGGGCCGTGCGCGGCGCGTTCAGCCGGGTGATGTCTTCTAGGCGGACAGTCACCGTGCTGCCCGCAGGAAGCCGCACAGCCTGGGGGGCGCGGATGCGCCCACTCACCACCCGCCAACCGGCCGGCACGTCCGTCAGGGCAGGCACGGCGGTGGGGGTGGTGGCGGGAGGCGTGCTGGGACGGGTGATCGTGATGCCCTGGGCGAGGGCTGGCGTGGCGAGCAGCGTCGCCAGCAAGAGGATGGTCCGTCGCTTCATGCTCTCACGCTAGGCCGCTCGCCGATCAGCTACGAGGAGAGGTCCGGTAAGCTTTCTTTATGTTCCCCCGCTCCCCGGCTCAACACGGATGCCTGAGGTGACGTCCACCCTCCTGCCGCTGACCGACCACGGGGCAGCCCTCGCGTGGTTGGCCCGCGACCCGGTGCTCGCGGAAGTGCTGTCCCGTCTGCCCCCCCTGCCCGTGCTGAAGCCGACGCCTGATCCCTTCGGCACGCTCGTGCGGAGCGTCGTGGGGCAGCAGCTTTCTTCCCGCGCGGCGGCAAGCATTCACGCGCGACTGGAGGAAGCGCTGGGCCGCGTGACCCCGGAGACGCTGCTGCGTCCTGCCCCCGAAGACCTGCGCGCTCTGGGCCTCTCCTGGGCAAAGGTGCGAACGGTGCGGGCCCTGGCGGACGCGACCCTTTCGGGACAGCTGGACTTGGCGCACCTCGCGGCCCTGCCGGACGAGGCGGTGATCAGGGCCCTCACGCCGCTGCCGGGAATTGGGCGCTGGACGGTGGAGATGTTCCTGATGTTCGCCCTGGCGCGGCCCGACGTGTTCAGCTTCGGGGATCTGGTGCTGCGGCAGATGCTGGCCCGCCTCTACCCGGACCTTCCGCCGGGCGAGGGGCAGGCGGCGGTTGTCGCGGCGTGGTCTCCCTACCGAACGCTGGCAGCGCGGGCCCTATGGGCGGAAACGGCGCGGCTCAGACAGGTGGCCCAAGGTGGCGCCGCACCCGGAGAAAGCCCGTAAGAGCGGCGGGGGGCCATCCGCTGGGCGTGCACCCGCTGCTTTTGTCCCCCCTCCGGGCTCGGCCACCCGACCGACTTGCCGCCACCAAAGCTGCTCGTCCCGCCGTTTAGTCCTCTTCCAGGTAGCGCCGCAGGGCATCCAGACGCACCACCATCGGCGTGCGCGCGCGGCTGATGGCCCCTTCCTGCTTGAGTTTGCCCAGGGAATGGCTGACCGTCTCACGGGTGGCGCCGACCATGCGGGCAATGTCTTCCTGGTTGAGCCTCAGGGCGAGTTCCACGCCCTGAGGATGAGGCCGCCCAAACTCGCGGGCGAGGCGGTACAGCAGGCTGGCAACCCGTTCGGGGGCGCTATAGGCGCTCACGGTCGCCGTCCAGGACTGCGCCTCAAACAGCCGGGCGGCCATCAGGCGAATCAGCTTCATGGCGAGGTCGGGTTTGGTGCCCAGGAGCTTCTGAAGTTCCTGCCGCGGCAGAACGATCAGGGTCGTACGCTCCAGCGCCTCGGCCTGCGTGGGGCGGCGCTCTTCCGGTTGCAACAGCAGTTCACCAAAGGTGTCGTGCTGACCAATGACCCCTAAGATCGCTTCCTTGCCGTTGGGAAAGAGCTTACTGATCTTCACCAGACCGCTGCGCACAAAGTACAGGGCGTCCGCCGGATCGTCCATCCGGTAGATCACCTCGCCCGGTCCGTAGGTGCGGTAGGGCGTGGCGGCGGCCACCCGTTCCAGCTCGGCCAACTCAAGGTCCGCGAACAGCTCCGTCCGCTTGAGGTGCCAGACCAGGCTTGGGTAGTTCATGTTCGGATCAGAATACCCGAAAGCGTCCTTGAGCTCCTTGAGGCCCTGCGGCAAAGATGGCGTTCTTCAACTCTCTGAAGAACTGCTTAAGGGCTCAGTCCCCTCATCCCCGAGGGTGCATCAGCCCACGTGACTTTCGCGCCTCAACGTTTTAGACTGAGTACAATCAACAGTTGTCGGGTGCCCTCAGGGCAGTCCCCACGAGGAGGAGACGAGAGATGCCCCAGTACAAAGCCCCCCTGCGCGACATCAAGTTCGTGATGCACGAGCTGCTTGATGCCCCCAGCCAGCTCGCTGCTCTGCCCTTTTACGCCGAGAACGAGACGGCCGATCCAGAGCTTATGAACCAGGTGCTGGAGGAGGCGGCCCGGTTTGTCGAGAGCGAACTTGTGCCTCTTAACCGCGTGGGGGATGAGGAGGGCTGCACTCGGCACGAGGACGGCAGCGTCACCACCCCCACCGGCTTCAAGGAGGCCTACCGCAAGTACCGTGAGGCGGGGTGGACGGCTCTGGATGCCGACCCGGCCTATGGCGGCCAGGGGATGCCCCACCTGGTGAGCAACACGCTTGTCGAGATGATGACCAGCGCGAACGTCGCGTGGTCTATGTACCCCGGCCTCTCGCACGGCGCGTATTCGGCGCTGCACGCGGTCGGCAGCGAGGAACTGAAGAACACCTACCTGCCCAAACTCGTGAGCGGCGAGTGGACCGGCACGATGTGTCTGACCGAGCCGCACGCCGGAACGGACCTCGGGATCATCCGCACCAAGGCCACCGACAATGGTGACGGCACGTACGCCATCACCGGCACCAAGATCTTTATCAGCGCCGGTGAGCACGACCTGGCGGAGAACATCGTGCACCTCGTGCTGGCACGCCTGGAGGGCAGCCCGCAGGGCACCAAGGGCATCTCCCTTTTCCTGGTGCCCAAGTTCCTGCCGAAGGCCGACGGCTCTCTCGGCGAGCGCAACGCTGTGACGTGCGGCGCCATCGAGCACAAGATGGGTATCCACGGCAACGCGACCGCTGTGCTGAACTTCGACGGTGCCCGGGGCTTCCTGGTCGGCGAGATCAACAAGGGCATGAACCACATGTTCATCATGATGAACGCCGCTCGCCTGGGCACCGGCCTCCAGGGGCTCGGGCTGGGTGAGGTGGCGTACCAGAATGCCCTCACCTACGCCAAAGACCGCCTGCAGATGCGGCACGAGCCGCGCGTGAATCCCGCGGAAGCGGCTGATCCGATCATCGTGCACCCCGACGTGCGCCGCATGCTGCTCACCGGCAAGGCGTACACGGAAGCGGGGCGCGCGCTCGCGATGTGGCTGGCCCTCAGCATCGACATCGAGCACCACCACCCCGATGAGGCAAGGCGCAAGGAGGCGGCCGACCTCGTCGCGCTGCTCACGCCCGTCGCCAAGGCGTTCATGACCGACAACGGCTTCCAGACCGCGGTGCTGGCGCAGCAGGTCTTCGGCGGACACGGCTACATCCGCGAGTGGGGCATGGAGCAGTTCGTGCGTGACGCCCGCATCGGCCAGATCTATGAGGGCACCAACGGCATCCAGGCGCTCGACCTGCTGGGCCGCAAGGTGCTGATGGACGGTGGCAAGCGGCTACAGAAGCTGGCTTCCGTGCTGCAGGCTTTTGTGGAGGAGAACGCGGACGACGAGCATCTTGCCCCCTACCTTGACGGGCTGGGCAAGGCTGCGGGCCAGCTCGGCACCCTCACGATGGTGATCGGCCAAAAGGCGATGCAGGGACCAGAAGGCGCGGACGAGGTCAACGCCGCCGCCGTGGACTACCTGCGCTACTTCGGACACGTCGTGTACGGCTACCTGTGGGCCCGGATGGCGAAGATCGCGCAGGAGAAGATCGACGCTGGCCAGGACAAAGACGGCTTCTACCTGGGCAAGGTGCAGACCGCCCGCTTCTACTTCACCAAGCTGTTCCCCGAGACCAAGATGCTCGCCGCGACCATCAAGGCCGGAAACGAGCCGCTGGCGGTGGACGACCGCGCGGTGTTCGGCTTGGAACAGAACCTGGTCGGGGCCTAAGCCCGCACGAACCGGCCCCCGCCCAGGCATCGGGCGGGGGCTTTGGCTGAAGGAGCCGGCACCCGGAGCCGTCAGGAAGGGAAGCTCTCCTGAGAAGACGTTCACGTTCCCTCTCATGGGAAGCTTGCTACATTGACGCGCGGAGAGAGGGAAGCGATGCCGACGTACGTGTACAAGAATATCGAGACGGGCGAACTCTATGAGATCAAGCAGAGCATGCGCGACGAGCCGCTGACCCAGCATCCCGAGACAGGCGCGCCCATCAAACGCGTGCTTTCCACGCCGGGGATTGCCTTTCGTGGCAGCGGCTTCTACGTGACGGACTCGCGGCCCAAAGCCGCGTCCGGCGGCGAGGCCAGCAGCGCGGGCGGCGGCGGCGAGTGAAGCCGGTTCTGCGCGCCGCGGGTGTCGCGCTGCTGCTGATGGGCGCAGTGACGGGCGCGTATATCACCGGGCGGGTCACGGCGCAGCGTGCTCTGGTGACGCCCGAGGAGATCAACACGGTGGAGGTCGTGCAAAAGACCCTGCCCGCCGTGGTGCGGGTGGACGCCCGGCTGCGCAAGGAGGCGCTGCAACCGGGGGATGACCCGGTCGATACCGGAACGGGCTTCTTCTACAAGAAGAACCTCATCGTCACGAACTACCACGTGATCCAGTACCAGGAGTCGGTCAGCGTGACCCTCTACAACGGTCGGCGCGTGACGGCGCGGGTCGAGGGCATTGACCCCGGCATCGACATCGCCATCCTGCGCGTGACCGGCGTGACGGCCCCCCGGACACTGAGTTTTGGGCGCAGCGCGGCCCTTGTTCCGGGCCAGAAGCTGATCACCATCGGCTCGCCGCTGCGCATCCAGAACTACGTGGGCACCGGCGTGTTTAGCGTGGCTGCAAGCGCCCGGGACATCCCGCGCAACGACGGGCTGGGTCAGGAGATCGGGCAGTACCTGGTCACGACCGCCAACATCCAGCAGGGCAACAGCGGCGGGCCCCTGCTTGACTCGCGCGGCGCGGTCGTTGGCGTGGCCGATGCCAATGCAGCTCCCAACAGCTTCGTGCCGGGTGTGATCGGGATCGCCGTGCCCGGTGACCTGGTGCGCCAAAGCCTCGACGACCTCGAAAAGATCGGCGTTCCTCAGCGCGGCACCCTGGGCGTGTCCCTGGTGGACCTCGACACCCTGGACCCGGCCCTACGGCAGCTCGCGGGCCTCAGCTCCTCCGAGGGGGCGCTGGTCGACGAGGTTCCGGCCGGGACCGCAGGAGCGCGCGCGGGCCTGCGCGGCAGCCTGCGCAACAGCCGTGGGCAGCTTCTCGCGCCGCTGGGCGACGTGATCGTCGCGGTCGATGGACAGCGGGTCCGCAACTCCTTTGACGTGGTCCGCCTGGTTGCGGCCAAACGCCCCGGTCAGACCGTGACGCTGCGGGTGTGGCGCAACAAGAAGCCGGTGGACGTGAAGGTGACGCTACAAAAGCGCACGTTGCAGTAAGCGGGCCCCCGCGCACGAACACCGCTCCGGCTTCGGCTGGAGCGGCTTGTTGTGCCGGTCGCTGGCCGCTCGCAGCGGAAAGCCCTATCATTCCCCCGTCATGTACCTGGTCGTCGAAGGCCCCATCGGGGTAGGAAAAACGAGCCTGGCGGGGCGGCTCGCGGCGCGCTACGGCGCGGAACTCAATCTGGAGGTCGTGGAGGAAAATCCCTTCCTGGCCCGCTTTTACAAGGCTCCCGAGGCCTACGCGTTCCAGGTCCAGGTGTTTTTCCTGCTTTCGCGCTTCAAGCAACTCTCGGCGCTCGCGCAGCCGGGGCTGTGGAGCGGCCATGTGGTCAGCGACTACCTCTTTGACAAGGACTTCATCTTTGCGGCGATGAACCTGAGGGACGCTGAATTTGCCCTGTACGAGGATCTCTACGCGCACCTCTCGCCCCGTCTGCCCACGCCCGACCTGGTCGTGTACCTGCGCGCCGAGCCCGAGCTGCTGCTCTCGCGCATCGAGAAACGTGGGCGGCCTTTTGAGCGGGACATGCAGGCGGCCTACCTCGCCGAGCTCACCGCCCGCTACGACGAGTACTTCCGCACGTATCCCGGACGCCTGCTCACCGTGGATGCCAGCGGCTACGACTTCGTCGGCAGCCCGGAGGACGAGCAGGCGATCCTGGCGCGTATCGAGCGGGCACTGCACGTGGGGGAAGGGGCAGCAGTATGAGAGCCGGTCCGTGGTCCTTGGTCCGTGGTCCATGGGTCACGCTCCAGCGGCGGAGCCACTGACATGTACCTCGCCATTTCCGGCAACATCGGCAGCGGCAAAAGCACCCTCACGCGGATGCTCGCGGAACGCTACGGGCTGCGACCGGTGTACGAGCCGTACGCCGAGAACCCGTACCTCGAAGACTTCTACCGGGACATGCGGCGGTACTCGTTTCACTCGCAGGTGTATTTCCTATCACGGCGCCTGGAACAGCACCTCAATCTGGTGACGGGCGCGCGGTACGTGATTCAGGACCGCACGGTCTTTGAGGACGCCAACATCTTTGCGCGCAACCTCTTTGAGTCGGGGCAGATGGAGGCACGCGACTGGGCCACCTACCGGGGCCTTTATGAGGGCATTCTTCCGGCGCTGCGGGTGCCCGACCTCCTCATTCATATTGATGCCAGCCTGCCCACCCTCAAGAAACGCATCGCCCAGCGGGGCCGGACGTATGAACAGGACCTTCCCGAGGCCTACCTCGGGGGCCTGAACCGGCTGTACGACGAGTGGATTCGTACCTTTGACGCCTGCCCGGTCGTGCGCGTGCCGGGCGATGAGCTCGACTTCGTGCAGGACCCGGCCGCCTTTCGGTGGGTGTGCGACCGGGTGCAGGCGCACGGCTTCGGGCTGCCGCTGCTGCGCTGAGGCCTATGGGAGACCGCCAGCAAAAAGGGGCAGAACCCAGCGGCCCTGTCCCTTGTCCTCACGGTGCCGGTCTTAGGCGTTCATCGCCTCGACGTTGATCTGCTGCGCAATCTGCGTCAGCTTCTCGTCGGTCATCTTCTCCTCTTCGAGGGTCTGTTCCAACAGCTGCACAGCTTCCTGATCGCCCAGCAGCTGGGCATAGGTGCGGGCGGTGCCGTAGCCGGCAATCTCATAGTGCTCGACGGCCTGTTGACAGGCGATCATGCCAGCTTCCAGCACTTCTGGGCTAGCATCCTGCTGCATCAGCTTCTGCGCCTCCTGCACCAGGCCCTTCATGCCCTCACACTCCTCACCGCCAGGCTGCTGCCCCAGCTTCTGGAAAATCTGTTCCAGGCGCTGGATCTGCTGTTCGGTCTGCTGGATGTGCATCTCGATCCCCTGCCGCAGCTCGGGGCTTTGCACCATGCCCACGCTCTGCTGCATCAACTGGAGAGCTTGCTGCTCGGCACTGTAGATATCCTGGAGCTTGTGCACGTAAAGATCCTGCAGGTCCTGCATTTGCATCGCCATATTCATTTCACCTCTGCCGAGCATTCTGCCCATAGACTGATCGCCTCTTCCTGGCAGAAAACTCAAGAAAATAAAGGATGAGCTTTAAAAAAGGCTTCATGAGGGAGAAGCCAACAAGACTATTTTTTAACTTTGTAGTCCTTCTCCTAGACGGAGAGGCCCTCTTTTTTAGGGGCGGCCCTCGGTGCCCTCATGCCCGACATGGTCGAGCACATTGCCCAGCAGCCCCGTCACGTGCGCGTCCGCGAGGCGGTAGTACACGACGCGGCCCTCCTTGCGCGGTGCGACGAGGTTCTGTTCGCGCAGCAGCCGGAGCTGGTGGCTCACCGCGCTCTCGCTCGTTCCCACTACGGCGGCCAGGTCACACACACACAGTTCTCCGGTGCCCAGCGCGGTGAGGAGCCGCAGCCGGGTGGGATCCGACACCGCCTTGAGCAGCGCGGCGGCACGGGTCAGGGTCCGCTCGTCCGGCTGAGCGGCGCGGGCCCGCGCAACGGCCTGTGGGTGAACGCACGACACCTCGCAGGCCGCGTGATCGGGGGAGGAAGCCGCCATACCCACAGCATACGGGCTGGGTGAGTCAGCGGGCCCTGGATGCCCCGCGCTCTGCTACCCTCCCCCCATGCGCCTGCCTGAGCTTGCCGCTGCCCTGACCGTGCCCGCTTCTGATCTTCCTGCCGTGGAGGTGCGCGGCGTGACCCACCATGCGGCCTGGGTCGAGCCGGGCTTCGCCTTTGTGGCGATTCGTGGCGCGCGGTTCGACGGCCACAGCTTTTTGGAAGAGGTCGTGGCCAGAGGCGCGGTCGCCGTCCTGGGTGAGGGCCTACCGGAGGGGACGGTTTCGCCCCTGCCCTACCTGACTGTGCCGAACGCGCGGGCGGCCCTGGCAGACGCAGCCGCCATTCTGGCCGAGCACCCTAGCCGTCAGCTGCGGGTGATCGGCGTGACCGGCACCGATGGCAAGACCACCACCAGTTGGCTCACGCGGCATCTGCTGCGGGCGGCGGGCCTGCGAACGGGCCTCCTGAGCACGGTCGGGTACGAGCTGCCGGACGGGGTGCTGCGCCACTTCCCGGCACACTTCACCACGCCCGAGGCGCCACAGGTGCAGACCACCCTGCGCGAGATGGTGAGCGCGGGTGCCCAGGCCGCCGTGCTGGAGGCGAGTAGCCACGCCCTCGCGCTCGACCGGGTGCGCGGGGTGGCGTGGGACGTGGCGGTATGGACGCACCTGTCGAGCGAGCACCTCGATTTTCACGGAACCCTCGAACACTACTTCGCGGAAAAGCGCAAGCTGGTGGAGCGTGCCCCCTTCGCCGTGCTGAACGTGGATGACCCCTGGACCGCACAGCTGCGGGGCCTCGCTCCCCAGGAGACGACCTACAGCGCCGAGAACCAGCACGCCGACTGGCGGGCCAGCGGCATCGAGGAGCGGGCGACCGGGCTGCATTTTCAGGTCGCCTCACCGCTGGGCACATTCAGAGCGCACCTGCCCATGATCGGCCGCTTCAACGTGGCGAACGCGCTTGCGGGAATGGCCGCAGCGGCCCAACTCGGCGCGACCGCAGAGCAGTTGCAGGAGGGGCTGGTGTCCTTTCGGGGCGTGCCGGGCCGGATGGAACTGGTGCCGAGCACAGAGGAAGACCCCCGCGTGATCGTAGATTTCGCCCACACGCCGCCCAGTCTGGAAAAGGCCCTTACCACCCTGCGTGCAACCACAGGGGGACGGCTGTGGGTGCTGCTGGGTTCGGCCGGCGGGCCGCGCGACCCCAGCAAGCGTGCGCCGTTGGGCGAGGTGGCGACCCGCCTGGCCGACCACGCCGTCTTTACCGAGGAGGATTGCCGGGACACGCCCCTAGAAGACATCCTCGCGGAGATGGAGCGGGGCGCGCGGGAGGCGGGGCGCAGCAACTTCACCCGCATCGGGGACCGGCGCGAGGCGATCCGCTTCGTGATCCGCACGGCTCAGCCGGGGGATACGGTGCTCCTGGCGGGAAAGGGGCCAGAAGACACCCTGGAACGGGAACACGAGACCCTTCCCTGGAATGAGGTGGCGGAGGCGCGGGCGGCGCTGGCGCTCCGTACCCGGTCCCTCTGAACGGCGGCGAACATGAACCCTCGGTCCAGGTGAGACGGTCCCGGCAGTGACCAGGCCACATCCGGCCCAGGCAGGCTGAAGCCATGAATGAAAAACACATCAGCCGGCTGGGCTTCGAAAAAAGGGCTGCACGCCTCGCGCTGGCGGCGGCGCAAGCGCGCGAGGCGGCGGGCCTAGGCCGCAGCGAGATTCTGGACGAACTTCAGGCGGTGCAGGCCAACCCCCAGGTGTACCTGCAAGGCGGCGTGTACGCCGACCTTGCCGCAGAACTGACCCGCTCGTCCGGCGGCCCCCCGTCTCCCCGCACAGTGCCCCTCCAACCCGCCGAGCTGCGCCGTACACCCCTTCCCTACCGGATCTGGGGCGAAGACCTGATTGAACCGGGTGCCCGGGAACAGATGGACGTGGCGATGCTGCTGCCCATCACCCGCGCCGGAGCGCTGATGCCCGACGCGCACGTGGGCTACGGCCTGCCCATCGGCGGGGTGCTGGCGACCGAGGATGCGGTCATTCCCTATGGCGTGGGCGTAGACATCGGCTGCTCGATGATGCTGAGCGTGCTGCCGCTCGAGCCGCAGGCACTCAGCACAGACGAGGCCCGCAAACTGCTCCTTAAGCACACCCGCTTTGGGGCAGGCGTCAGCTTCGAGAAACAGGTCCGGGGTGACCACCCGGTGCTGCACGAGGAGACCTGGCGCGAGCAGCCCCTGTTGCGCCAGCTCCTGGACAAGGCTGCGGAGCAGATCGGCACCTCCGGCAGCGGGAACCACTTCGTGGAGTTCGGCACCCTCACGCTCCCCACGCCAGACCTGGGGCTCACCGCGGGCGAGTACCTCGCCGTTCTTTCACACAGCGGCTCACGCGCCTTTGGAGCACAGGTGGCCAACCACTACACCCGGCTGGCGCAGGCACTTCACCCCAGCCTCGACCCTGCCGCCCGCAAGCTGGCCTGGTTCCCCCTGAGAAGCGAGGAAGGCCAGAGCTACTGGCAGGCGATGAACCTCGCGGGGCGCTATGCCCTCGCCAACCACGACCTGATTCATGCCCGCCTCGCTCGGGCCCTCGGCGTGCAGCCGCTTGTGCAGGTCAGCAACAGCCACAACCTCGCCTGGCGGCAGCGGGTGGGAGAACACGACCTCATCGTGCACCGCAAGGGGGCCACACCGGCGGAGCGCGGACAGCTCGGCCTGATCCCGGGCAGCATGGCCGACTCGGGCTTCGTGGTGCGGGGCCGGGGCAACCCGGACGCCCTGGCCAGCGCCAGCCACGGCGCGGGTCGCCGAATGGGCCGCAAAGCCGCCGAGAAGAGCCTGAGCAAGCGGGACATGTATGACGACCTGAGAAAACGCGGCGTCACCCTGATCGGCGGTGGCGTGGACGAGGCCCCTCAAGCCTACAAGCGCATCGAGGACGTCATCGCCCGCCAGCGCGACCTCGTGGACGTCGTGGCCGAGTTTCGCCCCCGGGTCGTGCGGATGGACACGGGCCGGGAGGACGTGTAGAGCCCCCGCACCTTCAGCCGCCTCTCCCCTGTCCTGCCCGCTGCGCCGCTGTTCCCCGCACCACCAGCCGTGTCGGCAAGAGCCTGCTGCCGGGCGTGTCACCGCGCAGCAGGGCGAGCAGGGCGCGGCCCGCCTCCAGGCCCTTCTCACCGGTGGGTTGCCAGACGGTGGTGAGGTTCAGAGCGGCGCTGCTGGGAATGTCGTCGTAGCCCACCACGCTGAGATCAGCGGGAACCCGTAGGCCGAGGGCGGCAGCGGCCCGCAGCGCCCCCTGTGCCAGCACGTCACTCATACACAGCAGCGCCGTGATCTGCGGCAGAGCGGTGAGGAGGGTATGGGCCAGACGCTCGCCCGACTCAGGAGAATTATCGGGGCTCTCCCGCAGGTACAGGCGGGCCGTGGTGCCCGTCAAGGCCGCGCGGTAGCCGTTGAGCCGGGCGCGGATGTGGGCATGGGGCGCACTCTCCTGCCCCATGGGCAGGCCCAGCACGCCCAGCTCCCGGTGACCGAGGGCCAGCAGGTGGCGCGCAGCCTCAGCAGCGCCGCTCTCGTCCTCGATGCCAATCAGGGGAAAGCCCTCCTGGGGAGCTTGGTCGACCAGCACGGTGGGGAGATGGCGGGCACGCGCCGCCGCGAGGGCCGAACTGGCAGCCGGCGTTGCGTACAGGATGAGGCCGTCCACGCTGGCCGTGGCAACGGGACCGGGTGCCGCTTCCTGGTGACCCGCCAGAAGGAGCAGGTTCAGGCCTTTTTCCTGCACGGCGCGGGCTACCCCCCCCAGGAAGAGGCTGGCTGCGGGATCCACAAAGGCCGAAGACAGGGCGCTTCCATACACCACGCCGATCACCCCGGTGCGGCCCCGGCGCAGGCTGCGTGCCAGAGGGTCAGGGCCACTGTAGCCCAGCTCGCGCGCTGCCCTGAGCACCCGCTCCCGCAGCTCCGGGGACAGCTGGTCAGGCCGGTTGTAGGCGTTGCTGACCGTCGCCGCAGATACCCCCAGCCGCGTCGCCACGTCCCGCAGGGTCACGCGGCGGGCTGGCGGCTTGGCGGGGGGCATGGGGTCATGCTAGCGTATGGCCGTGGGTTCTGAAACGATTCAGACTGCCCAGTCCCCGGAGCTCCTATGACGGAGCTGCCGCTCTCGGCTTCAGCGCTCTCCCCCGCGCGGCTGGGGGCAGCACGGCGTGCGCTGGAGACCGTCTTCCTGGCCAACGGCACGCTCTTTGCCACCTGGGCGGTGAACATCCCGGGGGTTCGTGACCGCCTCGGGCTCAGTGAGGCGCAGGTTGGGCTCGCGCTGCTGGCTGTCGGCTTGGGCAGCCTGGTCTCCATGCCGCTCACGGGGGGTTGGACCGCGCGCTTCGGCAGTGACCGGGTCACGCAGGTGGCGGTGGTCCTGTGCATGCTCGCACTCCTGCTCCCGTTCCTGGCACCCAACCTGCTGACGCTGCTGCTGGCGCTGGCCCTGCTGGGCGCGCTCAACGGTGCCCTGGACGTGGCGATGAACGCGCAGGGCGTCACGGTGGAGCGGCGGCTGGGGCGACCGATCATGAGCCGCCTGCACGCCTACTTCAGCCTAGGTGGCGTGCTGGGCGCGCTGCTCGGCACCCTGCTGGTCGGCCGCCTTCCCATGACCGCCCACGCCGGGCTGGTTGTCCTCGCCACCACGCTCGCGGGCCTGGTTGCCGGTCGCTGGCTCCTCCCCGATCTGCCCGCGGTGCCGGCGGCTTCTGCCGTGCCCCACACGTCCCCCCGCCTCAGCCCCGCCGTGCTGCTGCTGGGAGGGCTGTGCTTTCTGGGAATGCTGTCCGAAGGAGCCCACTACGACTGGGCGGCCCTGTACTTCCGCGACGTGCTGCAGGTGGCCGGCGGCAACGTCGGCATCGGCTACGCGGCCTTTGTTGCCGCCATGACGCTCGGCCGCTGGTTCGGGGACCGCGTTCGCACCCACCTGGGAGACGAGGCGACGGTACGCGGTGGGGCCCTGCTGACCGCCCTGGGCCTCGCCCTCGCGCTGCTGGTACGTGACCCCCTGGCCGCCACCCTGGGTTTCGCGCTGTCGGGCTTGGGCCTGAGCAACGTGGTCCCGGTGCTGTACGGGGCCGCTGGACACGCCCTCGCTGGGCAGGGCATCGCACAGGTCGCCACCATCGGCTACGCGGGCTTCCTGCTGGGACCGCCTGCCATCGGCTTCATCGCCGGGCACGTCGGCCTGCCCGCCGCCCTCGGGCTCGCGCTTGCAGGAGCCGCGCTGGTCGCTCTGCTGGGCGGGCGAGCCTTTGCCCTGGTGCGGGAGAACCCGGCCGCGTAGGGGAATGCCAGGCCAAAGCGCCGTTCACCGGAATCCGTCCCCGTCTTCTCGCCTCCCCACATAGCGGGCACGGGGCCGAATCATCCGGCCACTCGTTCGCGCCTCTATGGCGTGGGCCAGCCAACCCGGCGTTCTCCCCAGCGCGAACAGGGTCACCGTGTCCTCGGCGCCGCGGCCCAGCACCCACACAAGCGCCGCGAGGGCCAGGTCTATGTTGGGGGCTTCGCCGGTCTCCTCCCGCATGTGGTTGACGAGGGCTTGAGCGGCAAGAACAGCCGGTGCCTCGGGACGCGCGGCTTCCAACGCGGCGAGCAGAACACGCGCCCGCGGATCACCCTCCGGGTAAAGGCGGTGTCCAAAACCGGGCGGCTGCGCGTGTCGGCGGATCCCCTGCCGCAGGGCTCTCGCCGGGTTCGTCTTCCAGGCCTGCTGCAAGAGCTCGTAGGCCGCCACACCTGCCAAACCGTGGCTGGTCCCCTGAACAGCCGCCAGCGCAGCCAGAGCGCTGTGCGGCAGGCTGGCCCCACCTCCCGCGGCCACCCGCGCGGCAAAGGCGCTGGCATTCAACTCATGGTCGGCCAGCAGCACCAGGGCGCGCCGCAGCAGGTCCGCCCCCCCGGCATCCGCCCCCCAGGTCCGGGCCAGACGAGCATGCAGCGGCAGGTCAGGGGCAGGAGGAACACCGGCCTGCCGCTCCAGCGTAGCGTACAACAGGTTCAAAATCCGCGCCGCGGCTACCGGCAGCGCGTCTGGTCGCTGGTCGAGTGCCGCCAGGTCATGTGCCCCCGCCTGCACAAGCGCGTACCCCAGGGCTTCGGGCACCGTATCCGCAGGGGGAAGCGGTGCGGGCAACAAACGGGCCCGCAGCGGCAGGCGGGCCCCGTTGGCCATGTCGCCGGTCCAGAGCAGCGCGGCCACTTCCTCCACCGTCGCGGTCTCGGCCAGCCGTGCTACGTCGCGGCCCCGGTACCAGAGTCGGCCATCCGCGATACAGGTCAGGGCGCTCTCCAGCACCGGCATGCCCCAGGCCAGTGCCTCCTGCACCGCCTCCTCGGCGGCTCCTTGCGGATCGCGCCTTCCCGCCTGCCGCCGCAGCAACCGCTCCACATCTTCGGCAGAGTACCGCCGCTCCCGGGTCCCCGACGGGCCAGGCTCGCTGCGGATCAGGCCACGCGAGACATAGGCGTACAGCGTAGACACCTTGACCCCTAAACGAGCGGTGGCTTCCGCGGCAGTGAGGGTACGGGAAGGGGACGCCATCACGCTCCAACTTAGCATTGATTCCTTGATCAAGATTGACGATCAAGGTTGCCCGGTCTAGCGTGCAGCCATGAACGCCGCCTCTCCCGTTCCCGACGTGGCCCAGCCCGACCTTTTTCCGGCGGCCTTTCCTCCCCATGATTTCCCGCAGGTGGTCTGGGAAAAAGGCGCGCGCCCTTCAAGCCTTCCCCCGGTGGCCTGGACAACCGAGACCACCCACCGCGACGGGCAGCAGGGTGGTCTGCCCCTCACGGTGGAAGACGGCCTTGCCCTCTATAACCTGATGGGCGACTTTACCGGCCGCTCGGGGGCCATTCGCCAGGCTGAGTTCTTCGTGTACCGGCCCGCCGACCGCGGGATGCTGGAAGGAGCGGTGGAGCGGTGGCGGGATGG